>JALZDV010000186.1 GCA_030862345.1 Actinomycetota bacterium
CCCAGCCGGACTCCATCGCGAACCACGTACCGGTAGGCACCAACTTGGCTCACCGACACCACGGTATCCGCCGCGCCGCATTTTCCCGACCGCGCGTCAGTCGAGAGCACCGCAGCCGACGATCACACCGGATCGACCTCCCTGCTCACGATCCACGCGTGCTTGCCAACCTGCCGGCGGCGGGTGAATCCGTACTCCTCGAAGAGTTCGACTGTCCCGCTGAACAGGAACCGGCCAGGTGCGGTACGGCCGGCGGTCACTTCGGGGATGGCCTCGACGAGGCCGCCGCCGGCATGGGCAATCTGGTCGAGCGCGCCTTCCAGCGCCGCCCGTGCGACGCCCTGCCCGCGATGCCCCTTGCCCACGAAGATGCAGGTGATCCGCCAGTCGGGCAGCGGCGGCGGGTCCTTGTCGTACTCGCGCCTGTGCTTGATGTTCGGGAGTTCCTCCGGGCTGCCGTACTGGGCCCACCCTCGTGCGGCGCCGTCCTCGCCGAGGACGAGTGCTGCGTGCGCGCGATCGGTCCGAACCCGGTCCTCCTTGACCGCGCGATGGCTGATCCCCTTCTGGCCGCATTCCGGGTGGTATCCGATGCACCAGCAACCGCCGAAGATCCCGTTGTTGTGCTCGACGAGTTCCTCGAAGGCATCCCAGCTGGAGGCATCCAGGGGTCGGATCGTGTACGACATCGTCGAGTCCTTTCGAGCGCGAGCCGGTCAGCGGTGCAGAACCGCGAAGGTCGCGACGGCGTGCACCAGCGCGCGACCGTCCTGCTCGACATCCGCCTCGCACACTGTGAGGTGCTCGCCCTGCTTACGCACCTCGGCAGTGACGACCAGGCTGCCGGGCTCGCCCGGCCGCAGGTAGGTCACGGTCAGCTGGCTGGTCGCCGGGACATCGTTGTCGCCCGTACGGCTGCGGACCGCCTGCCCCATAGCTGCGTCCACGACAGTCGCCAGCACTCCGCCGTGCACGGTCCCGGAGCTGTTGAGGTGATCCTCGGTCACATCCAGCTCGAGGCGGGCCCGGCCGTCCTCGGCCGTCTGGGCCTTCACTCCCACGAGGGCCAAGAACCCGGTACTGCTCGTCTCTGCCATAACCTGACCGTATCCGGGCGCGGTGCACGGCGGCTGACCGGAGCCAGGTAGCCGGTTGCCGCCGTTAGGCGACACCACGGCGGCCGGGGCGCCCGCAGGGTTTGCGGACGGTCTCGTACGGGCAACAGCCGTCGAGGAAGGCCTGCGGTGCGCAGGCGCGTTGATGCCACTAGGAGGACATATGTCAGAGCACCAGGACACCATCCCCGGAGCAGTCGTTCGGATCACCGAAGTTGTGGGCAGTTCGCCGAACAACTTCAGCGACGCCGTACGCAACGCGGTCAAGTTTGCGGCGCAGACCGTGCGCGGCATCCGGGGCGTCGAGGTGATCGGCAGCAACGCCGATGTCGATGAGAACGGCGACCTGAGCCTCTACAAGGTGCACTGCAAGATCGCCTTCGTCGTAGAGCGGTAGCCCTCGAACGGTCGCGTCGTTGCTAGAACACCGGCGTACACCGGGGGCCGAGACCGCACTGACGGTCGTGGAAGACGGTCGGCGGCTGAGCTTCACCTTCGACGACCTGATGAAGTACCACGGCGGCGGTTCCCCGGGCGGCGTGGCGCAGGCGTTCAAGGTGCTGCAGCAGGCCTTGCCCCTGCTGTCCCCAGACCGGCCGCCGGAACGACGTCAGATCAGCCTGCGGACGCCGTTCCCCGGTCCCGGTTTCCGGGATGCGTTCGAGATGGTCACCCGAGCGGTGACCGGAGATCGCTTCGTTCTGGACCGCGGGACTCTCCGACCGGAACTCGGCCGCAAACGCGAGCAGTTCGTATTCCACGTCAGCTACCGGGATCGGACAGTGACCCTGGTCATCCGGGAAGGCCTTGTCCGGGAAGACTTCATCGAGTTGCTGGGTACGGAAGGCCGTACCCGCGAGCAAGATGCAGACTTCGAGGTCTTGAAGCAGGACTTCGCCGACCGACTGATGGCCGGCTCCGCCGGGGACGCGTACGACGTCCTAGACGCGCCTTCGCCGAGCTAGAGGTCGCCACCACCGATGACGCCTTCCCCAGCTAGCTCGCGCAGCGTCTGCTCGCTGTAACCCAGTTCAGCCAGGACTTCGGCCGTGTGCTCACCGAGCAGTGGCGGGGCACGCCTGATGCTGGCTGGAGACGCAGACATCTGAATCGGATTCTTGAGCGTGCGAATCTCGCCGGCGGTGGAGTGCTGCATCGTCGCGACGATCTGATTGTGGCGAACCTGCGGGTCGTCGAAGACGGCATCCAGCTCGTTGATCGGGGCACATGGGACCCCCGCTCGATCAAGCTCAGCGAGCCAGTGGCTGGCCGGACGGGTGCGAAAGGTCGCGGCCAACGCAGGAATGAGCGCTTCGCGATTCTGGGCTCGGCCAGCACCGGTCGCGAATCGCGCTTCCGCAGCGAGTTTCGAATTCCCGAGGACAGCACAGAACTTGGCCCACAGCCCGTCATGGAACACCGCGACGTACACCCACTCGTCGGCCGTCTCGAAAGCCTGGAACGGGACGAACTGCGGATGACCGCTTCCCATGCGTGGCAGCACCGTGCCGGTGGCAAAGTACTCGCCGTCCCGCGGAACGAGGCCGAACACTGCCGCGTCCAACAGCGAAAGCTGCACCCGTTGACCTTTCGCGGAAGTGCTGCGAGCGATCAGGGCCAGCAACACGCCCTGGACCGCTAGATGCGCCCCGTACAGATCCCCGACGGCCGAACCTAGCCGTACCGGCGCGCCACCCTGCTCACCGGTCATACCCATCAGGCCGGACACCGCCTGGATGATCGGATCAACCGCGGGTCTGTCCCGGTACGGACCCCCGTTGCCGAATCCGGTGATGGAGCAGTAGATGAGCCGCTCGTTCCGCCGGCGCAGGACGTCCCAATCAATGCCCAGCAGCTTCGCCGACTCGGGCCGGAAGTTTTCGATCAGGACGTCACTGGCCTCGGCGAGCTGGAGGAGGATCTCCCGGCCCTTGTCCGTCTGGAGGTTGAGCGTCACGCTGCGCTTGTTCCGGTTCGTGCTCAGGTAGTTGACGCTCTCGCCGCCGAGACGTAGGTGGCCGCTCTTCCGGTAGAGATCGCCGCCGTTCGGATCCTCGATCTTGATGACGTCAGCACCCATGTCCCCCAACATCATTGCCGCCATGGGGCCGGATAGGACTCTCGTGAGGTCGAGGACTCGCAAGCCCTCGAGTGCGCCCGGCATCACCTGGGCCACGAGAGCCGACGCTCGCATTGAGGGGTACGCCGTGTCGCTATCGAGCTCACTGCGCTCACTGCACTCCAAGTCAGCGGGATGCGCGTCGGTGGAATATACAATAGCCTGCCTTTGCGGAGCAGAACTCAGCCATCCAGCAGCAACGGAGACGCGACGATGGAAACACTGTCCGACATCCTGGAAACGACAACCTTTGAAAAGGTCGCCAGCGGGTTGATCTTCACCGAGGGACCGCTCTGGCATCCGGACGGGTTCTTCTACTTCGTCGACATCCGCGGAAATGTCCTGTGCAGGGTCACCCCTGGCGAGCCGCACCAGGTCGTACGTAGCACAAACGGCGGCAACGGCACGACATTCGACCTAGAGGGCCGCCTGATCATGTGCGAAGGCGCCGGCCGTCAGGTCACCCGTACCGAGCATGACGGCACGATCACAACTCTCGTCGATCGGTTCGAGGGAAAGCGCCTGAACCGTCCGAATGACGTCATCTGCAAGTCGGACGGCACCTTGCTCTTCACCGACCCGGGCTTGCGGGTGCCGCTGGAGGAGCGCGAGGTGGACCACGCGTCCATCTATGCGATCAGTCCCACGGGTGAGGTTTCGGAGTTGGCGCCGTTCGAGTACCCGAACGGCTTGGCGCTGTCAGCGGATGAGCGCACGCTCTACGTTGCGAACACCCGATGGACCCAGTACATCCACGCCCTCGAACTGGACGGGGCCGGCCAGATGCTGCGCCGCTGGATATTCGCGGACATGTCGGCCGAGGGCAGCGGCGTGCCCGACGGGATGAAGATCGATGCCGAGGGTCGGGTCTTCTGCACCGGCACCAACGGCACGTGGGTGTTCACCGCTGAGGGTGAACTGATCGGAGTCATCGAGACACCCGAGGTCTGCGCCAACATCGCCTTCGGCGGTCCGGACCTGCAGACCCTGCTGTTCACCGCGAGCACGTCGGTCTACACGCTCCGAGTCAGGACCCCCGGCCTACCGCATCCTTGGTACGTCCGGCACGGAAAGTAGCCGGTGCTCAGGAAGACGTCGGGTCACTCAACCGCTTCTCCGCCGCCGCGAACCGACTAGCGTTCGGTGACGTGGATGACCTGCAGGATCTGCTGACTCGGGCCGCCGCGACCGCGGCCGACTATCGGGCGTCGTTGGCGGAGCGGCCGGTTGCCCCGGCGGTCGACCTCGATGCCCTGCGTACGGCGTTCGGCGGGCCGCTGCCGAACGAGCCGAGCCCGCCGGGCCTGGTCCTCGACGAACTGATCAAGGCCGCCGACGGCGGATTGGTCGCCAGCGCCGGACCGCGGTTCTTCGGGTTCGTCATCGGCGGTGCGCTGCCTGCCGCGACCGCTGCCGACATCCTGGCCAGCGGATGGGACCAGTGCGCATTCAACGGCGTGCTCTCCCCGGCCGCGCTGGCGGCCGAGGAGGCCGCCGGGTCCTGGCTCAAGGACCTCCTCGGCATCCCGGCTACCGCATCGGTCGGATTCGTCACCGGCGCGCAGGCCGGGAACACCGTCGGCCTCGCCGCAGCCCGCCATCATCAACTGGCCCAGGCCGGCTGGGACGTCGAGCGGGACGGGCTGGCCGGCGCGCCGTCGGTCCGGATCATCGCGAGCGTCGAACGGCACGCCACGATCGACCGCTCGCTCCGGCTCCTGGGATTCGGAACCAACATTGTCGAGACCGTCGCCGCCGACGCCAACGGCGGCATCGACATCGCCGACCTGACCCGGGTGCTGGCCGCGTGGCCGGCCGGCCCGACAATCGTGTGCCTGCAGACCGGGAACGTGAACACCGGGGCCTGCGACGACCTGGCCGCGGCGGGCGAGATCGTTCATCGGCACGGTGGCTGGATCCACCTGGACGGTGCTTTCGGCCTGTGGGCAGCGGCCAGTCCGGACCGGCGGCACCTGGTTGACGGGGTGGAGCTCGCCGACTCGTGGGTCTGCGATGCGCACAAGTGGCTGAATGTCCCGTACGACTCCGCGTTCGTGTTCTCCGCCCATCCCGAGGTGCATGTCGCAGCCGCTCACTACACCGCCGCATACCTGATCGGGTCCGGCGGCGCCGCCGCCGGTGGCTCCGACTTCGTGCTGGAATCGTCCCGGCGGGCGCGCGGGTTCGCGGTCTGGGCTGCGCTGAGAGAACTGGGCCGCGACGGGGTCGCCGAGTTGGTCGAACGGTGCTGCCGCCTGGCCCGTCGGTTCGCCGACGCGTTGGCCGCAGCCGGGTTCGAGGTCGTCAACGATGTTGTGCTGAATCAGGTCCTGGTCAGCTTCGGCGACGACGCCCGGACCGACCAGGTGATTGACGCCATCCAACGCGAGGGCACCTGTTGGATGGGCGGAACCACCTGGCGCGGGCGCCGGCTGATGCGCATCGCGGTCTCCAACTGGTCGACCACCGAGGTTGATGTCGACCGCTCCGTCGAGGCGATCCTGCGCCTGGCCGCCGACGCCTGACTCGAGCTGCAGTTGCTGGACCAGACGCTAGCCGCTGGCCCGTAGAGCCAGCGCGGACAACGCCGTACCGAAGCTGTCGTTCCAGAGATTGAGGTGTGGCCACAGCGCACGCACGCGCTCGGTAGCCTCGTCGACGCCGACACCCTGCGTGCGCATCAGCCAGGCACGCAGGACCAAGCCGGTCCGGGACTGCCCCGCGTAGCAGTGCACCAACACCCGCTGCCCGTCGGCGCGCAACGCCTGCATGTCGTCGAGGATGTCTTCCAGCACCGTGGCGAGTTCGGAGTTGGTGTCGTCGTCGATCAGGTACGCGAACCGCTGTATGTCATGACCGAATCGACCGCCCGTCCGGCACATCGAGATGAGCGCGAAGGTCCGGTCGCTGTCCCGGGCACCGAAGACGTCGCTGGCCCAGATCCCGTCGAAGACCTCCGCCGGCTCGATCCCGACACCGTCCGGATCGAGCTCGAACGGCCACGCGCGGATGTCGCCGCACAGGAGCTGGGCCAGGTGCTGCAGCCGCATCAGGTGCCAGGGCCGGTCGGCGTACCCGGGCACGACGCCGTTGAGCACGGACGTCCAGCGCATCGGGATCCGGGCGATGCCGAACACTGCGCCGAGCAGGCCACCGGTCACCGCGGCGACGGTGTCGGTGTCGCCGCCGAGATCCAGGACCAGGCGCATCCCGTCGGCAAACGACTTCGCCTGCCGCAGCGCCCACACCGCCGAACCCAGCGTCGGCCAGACCGCCCCGTTCGACTCGGTCGCATCTGATGGGTGCCAGGTCGGAGCCAGCACGGACTCCCACTTCGGCCGGTGCGCCGGCGCTACAGCAGCCAGCGCGTCCGGCAGCGCCGCCAGTGGATCGCTGCCGTCCAGGCCCACCCGGACCAGTTCGTGGAAGATCGCGCAGCCCTCCCCGGCTGCCGGATCACCGTGTGTCAGCGCCGAGATCCGCCGGGCCGCATCCATCGTCGCCTCGCGGCCGGCCGGGGCGAACCACACAGCTGCCGGCGTCGTCCGCATCAGCGAGCCGTTGCCGGCCGCATGTCCGGTACTGGCGAAGTGCTCGGCCGCGGCGACATCGAACGGTCGACCGGACGTCAACACGGCACGGGTCTGGTTGCCCACGTCCGGCGGGCCGGCAGCGACCCAGTTGCGGAACCGCTCGAAGACGTCCGCCTCGTCGAGCCCGCCGCTCTCGACGAGCGACGACGCCAGCAGCAGCGCCATCTGAGTGTCGTCGGTGAACTCGCCCGGCGCCAAGCCGCGGCTTCCGCCGCCGCACATCTCGGTCCGTACGCCGCGGGCGTCGTCCGGAAAGCGGTCCCCGTACGCACCCGCAGGCCCGAACTCGAACGGCGCTCCCAAGGCGTCGCCGACCGCGCACCCGATCACGGCACCGGCGGCCCGGTGTGTCCGCGGCATCACAGCAGCGGGCGAACCCCCGAACTCCTCGCGATCATGGCGCTGGGACCGGTGTGCGGCCGAATTCGTGGTCATGGCTCCATGATCGCTGACGGACTCGGTCTGGCCAGCACTGGACGCGGCCCGGCCGGACTTGCGAGGGTTGCCGCGACATGAGAACCGGGGCCGCGGACGCAGAAGCTCGGGGCTGGGGTACCGGGGCGCCGGCCCGGCTCATCCCGGCCGAGCCGTCGTACGCCAATTTCTCCGAGCGCCGGTTCGCCGAGACGCTGCGCGCGCAGCTGCCGGATGACGCGGTGATGTTCGCCAACCAGCGCTTCACCGACCGAACAGGTGACCGGGAGGCGACCTGATCATCCTCTGGCCTGGCCACGGAATCGCGGTGATCGAGGTCAAGGGCGGCCTGATCCACCTCATCGACGGACAGTGGCGCCAGCCGTGGAGCGGCGACGGGCCCGTGATCTGCTCGTGGTCTGCGGCGATATCGCCATGATCAAGCAGATCGGCGGCGACGGCGTCGTCAACCGGCTCACCAGACCGCGCGCGATCCCCTCGCCGGACCGGAGCTGACGACTCGTAGCAGTCGGCCAGCGTCAGGGACTATTGCGGCATGGGAATCGAGGTCGGCCCACGACCCGAGGCCGATCCGCCTCGCGTGGAGGCAACGGCGGAGCGGACCGCAGAGCCGGCCGCCGAGCCGAGTCGGCGGCGAGTCGCGGTCGAGATCTGGCTGGTCCTCGGTCTCTCGCTGGGCCAGTCCGCGGTGTACTCGATCGTCAACCTGATCGACAAGTTCACCCGCGGCCCGCTCCGCGATCAGACCGCGACCCTCAATCCGGTGCAGAGCCCGCGCCCGTACCTGGACCTGACCTACCAGCTGCTGGGCATCGCGTTCGCACTCGTACCGGTCGCGCTGGCACTGTACTTCCTGAGCTCGGCGGGCCGAAATGCGTTGCGGAGCATCGGTCTTGATGGCAGGTCACCGTGGCGGGACCTTGGTACGGGCGTTGCGCTGGCCACTTTGATCGGACTTCCCGGTATCGGGCTGTATCTGCTCGGTCGCGCGCTCGGGGTCACCGTCAACGTCGTCGCCAGCGGCCTGGATGCGTACTGGTGGACGATCCCGGTCCTGATCCTGGCCGCCGTACAGAATGCCCTGCTCGAAGAGGTCGTCATGGTCGGCTACCTGATGACCCGGCTCCGGGACCTCGGCTGGTCGACCCCCGCGACCATTGTCAGCAGCGCCGCGTTGCGCGGGTCCTACCACCTCTACCAGGGCGTCGGGCCGGGACTCGGCAACTTCGTGATGGGACTGATCTTCGGCTACTGGTTCCACCGGACCGGCCGGGTGGCGCCGCTGATCCTCGCGCACGCGTTCCTGGACATCGTCGCGTTCGTCGGCTACGCGCTATTTAGCAACGCCCTGGGCCTCCGGTAGCCCCGGCCCGTATCTAGGTACCGCTCTGGATCGGGTATGCCCACACGTACCCTGCCCAGGTGAGCGTGCTTGGCGCCGACCGCGGCTTCTCCTTCGCCGAGCCCTACGCCATTGCGCTGGTCTTCGCCGGGATAGCTCTGTTCGCGGCGATCGGGGCGCTCTCTCACCAACATGAGCGGGCGTTCTCGGCAAGTCTGATCTATCTCGGGCTCGGGCTCAGCGCGGGAGTGCTCATCGAGCTGCTGGGCGTGCAGTGGGTGGCCCCGCTCCGCGACGCATCACTGGTCGAGCACCTGACCGAGTTCGCGGTCATCGTGGCGCTCTTCGGCACCGGACTTCGACTCGAGCGCGCGCTGCATCCTCGAGGTTGGGGTTCGGTCGCCCGGCTGCTCGGGATTGTCATGCCCCTCACGATCGCCGCCGTCACGGCGTTCGGCACGCAGGTCATGGGGCTCTCTCTCGGCGCGGCCATCATCCTGGGTGCTGCCCTGGCACCGACCGATCCGGTACTGGCCGGTGATGTCGGAGTCGGCCCGCCAGGCGACGAGGACGAGCACGAGCCGAGGTTCGCGGTCACTGCCGAGGCCGGGCTCAACGACGGGTTGGCCTTCCCGTTCGTGTTCCTCGGCGCCTTCGTCGCCGCCGAGGGCGGATCCGGCTGGCTCTGGCAGTGGCTGGCCGCCGACGTGGCCTACGCCATCGTCGCGGGGGTCGCCATCGGCGCTGCGAGCGGGTACGCGATCGGGGCCGGTGTCGTCTGGTTGCGCAATCGGCGGATGATGGCCGACGCCCTAGACGGCTGGGTCGCGGTTGCTGCCGTGCTACTCGTCTACGGCGTGACCGAGGTCGCCGGTGCCTACGGCTTCCTCGCCGCGTTCGCCGCCGGGGTTGGCTTTCGCCGCTACGAACACGGCCACGAGCTCAACCGCCGCGTGCACGACGGCGCCGAAGTCGTCGAGAAGTTCTGCGAGCTGGGGGTGATTCTGCTTCTCGGTTCGATGGTGACGGTGGCCGGACTAGGTGACGCGGGCTGGACCGGCCTGCTGCTGGGGCCGGTGCTGCTGCTCCTCATCCGCCCGATGGCCACCGCGGTGGCATTTGTCGGCTCATCGATGCCGGCAGGCGAGCGTGCCTTCATCGCCTGGTTCGGTGTGCGCGGCATCGGGTCGCTCTACTACGTGGCAGTAGCGCTCGGCCTGGGCATCCTCAGCGTGGAGGAGTCTCGGGACGTGTTCTGGACCGTGGCCGCATGCATCGTCGTCTCGGTGATCGCGCATGGGGTGACTGCCACGCCGCTGACCCGACGCCTGCTCGCGCCCGAACACGCGCCGGATGACGCCACCAGGAAGGCGCCGGACAACTGAGGGGAACTGGCCGGCCGGTCAGCCGATGCGTACGCCAAGGTCCCACATCGTCGTCCGGAGCAGGAAGCCGGCCTCCGCGCCGATGACGCGACTGGTCAACGCGATCAGCCGCGCCGTGAACGCCGGGCCGTGCGGCTCCTCGTCCTCGGCGGCGGCCAGATGATGGGCCAGCTCGTGCAGGATCACCAGTTCACGCAGCGCCCAAGCCCGGTTACCGGCATGCAGGGGTACGGCAAGGGTCGCTGTTCGGCGTTGGTAGTCGGCCTGCTGCTGGCCGCGCCGCTCGCGTACCGCAACGGGTACGGCGGCGCGCGGCCAGGTCGCTTTCACTGGAGGCAGTGCGACAACCGCCTCGACATAGGTCTGCACCGACTCGATCGTCGCGAAGTGGCGTTCGACGGGCAGGGTCAGCCGGGATCCGGCGACCTCGACCACCGGGAAGTCCGCGGATCTGTCGAAGATCCGGTGCACGAGGTTCTCCGCGTCGTACACTTTGGCCCGCTGCTGAT
>JALZDV010000204.1 GCA_030862345.1 Actinomycetota bacterium
ATCTCGGCCCCGGTGACACCCGCGGTCGAGGCGAAGACCACGATCATCAGGCTCACCCCGATCCCGTTGACGCCGTACGCGAGGACGCGGGCCACCGACCGCTTGTCCGAGCCCTCCTCGCGGACCAGTTGCATGACGAAGCCCTGCCAGTCCCGGATCGCGCGGGACGCGGATTCCCGGAAGTCCGGCGAGATCGACTCGAGGCCCGGCCCGTGGCGATCGAGCAGCGCCGCACCGGCCGGAGTCTGTCGCCAGGCGGCGGTGGTCTGCTCGGCGGCTGATTCGGCGGCGGCCCGCAGCATCGCCTCGAGTCCGGTCTCCACCGCCTCGGACAGCTCCTGTTCTGGGGCCGGGCGGCCACGCAGAGTGGCCGAGAGCTTGTCTCGCAGCCAGCCGATCCGGCGCTCCAGGCTGCGTAGCAGCTCACCGGTGCCGCCGAACTCCTGCCAGCGTGCGAGCACCTCACCGCGCAGCAGGGACCCGTCGGCCGTGCCCTCGGTGACTCGGCCGCCGGCCGCGCGGTAGATCCGGTCGGCGTCGGCCCGCAATCCACCGATGGCCGCCAGCTGCTCCTCCTGAGCTGTGACCAGTTCCGACGTTCGGCTGATCAGGTGCCCGATGGCACCCTCCAGGGTCTGCCGCACGACCGCCGCCCGAGCCGCGCTGTCAGCCGCAAGGTTGCCGAGCCAGATCCGCAGCGGCATGACGGTGCTCAACGGAAGCAGGCCCTGCTCGTCCAGCGGCTCCTCGGGTACGACGAACAGCGGCGCGTGGCCCAGCCCCTGCTCGGTGAGCATCTCGCGCAGATGTGCACTGATCTCGTCGATGGCCCGCGGCGCGACCCGATCCAGCACCAGGGCTACGGCAACGCTACGCTCGACTGCCGTACGCAGGAAGCCCCATGGCACGGCGTCGGCGTACCGCGCGGCCGAGGTGACGAACAGCCAGAGGTCGGCGGCGGCGAGCAGCTGTTCGGCCATCTCGCGGTTCTCGGTGACCACCGAGTCGAGGTCCGGCGCGTCGAGCAGCGCCAGGCCCAACGGCACGGTCTCGTCGGTCGCCAGGCGCAGGGTGGCACCCGCGGGCCCGTCACCGGTGGTACGGGACAGCCCGGGCAGGATCCGGTTTCCGGCGAACCACGCCTGGTCCTCGGGATTCAGAACCAGGACCGGGGACCGAGTGGTGGGGCGCAGGACTCCCGGTTCGCTGACCCGGCGTCCGACGAGGGAGTTGACCAGGGTGGACTTGCCGGCCCCGGTCGACCCGCCGACGACGACGAGCAGCGGGGCGTCCAGGCGAGCCAGCCGCGGCAGGATGTAGTCGCTCAGCTGGCCGGCCACCGATCGCTGGGTACGCCGGGCCTCGTGCGCAGCCGGGAGGTCGAGCGGAAATGCGCAGTCGGCCACCGTGACCCGCAGGCCGTCGAGGGCAGCCAGCAGCGGGCTGCTCGCGGGCACGGTCACTCTGACGATTGTGCTACGTCACAGGTGGGCAGCGATGTCCGCCGGGCCGATCGACAGTTCGAGGTCACGATGGAGGACTTTGGCTAGCCGCGTGACCTCCTCGGTCAGCAGCCGGCGCAGCCCCGTGCTCGCCCGGCCGAACACCTCGACCCGGACCTGGCCGACCTTGTCACAACGCTTGCGTCGACCTTTGCCGCTGTCCGGAACCGGAGGGTCGCGGAAGGTCCACACTCCGCGGACGATCCCGTCGATCAACAGCACGGGCAGCGGGCCGCAGAGGAACCGTCGGGCGCTGCCCTTGGCGAACCCCCGGCCGTGCGCGGCGGCTCGCTTCGCCGATTCCGGCGGGGCGAGTTCGTCGCGCGGGTGTGATCCGACCGCGAAACAGTCGAAGTAGCCGAGCAGCCGCACGCAGTCGGTCACCGGTTCCCAGGTGTGCGGGTCATTCGTGGCCAGCGCCCAGGACCGGTAGCCCTCGACATCCACGGCCAACAACTCCTCGCCGAGGGCCGCATACACCTGGCGCGCCAGGCCGGCCGGCAAGTGGAACCATTGGGCGAATTCCTGATGCGTGGCCGGGCCGTACGCAGCGAGGTAGCGCCTGGCCACCTCGACGAGTACGGCCGGCGCATCTCCAACGACCGCGTCGTCGCCCGCGGTCCATACCTGCGTCACGGTGTCCGGCAGCCACTCGTCAGCGCGTACGAACGTGACTCGATTGCCCTGTGGCGCACCGAAACACAACATGCCCCGGGCGACCGCCTCGTCCACGGCCAGCCGCCAGTGCGGCCAGCCGGTGTTGAAGGCCGATGATGCCTGGGTGTTCACCCACGGCCCGCACTCGGCGGTGATTGCAAGGCCGAGCTCGGCCCGGGTGAGCTGCCGCCCGCGGGTGGCCGACAGCACGGCCGTACGGAGTTGGTCCACCTGTGCCGGGGACGGCGTGATCAGCGACACTCCGGCTGCCGGCTGACGTGATCCCCGCTCGGGTGTCGCCCGGGCCGCCGCGATCCACAGCGAGAGCTCCCGGGCCGGGAAGACGTGCACGGTGCCGCGCGGTCCGTAGGTCTTGACCAGGCATCGGTCCTGCCAGAGCCCCTCATTGAGCAGTCCGGTGTCCGCGCCGACGACCCGGCGGGACAGCGAGAGGGCGGCCGCGGAGGCGACCTGTGCGTGGATGCCGCACACGGTGGAAGCAACCCGAACCGCCGAGCCCGCGGGAAGGGGCTCGACCAGGCCGGAGGTCCGCAGTCGGTGTCCGCGCACCCGGTCCCAGGTGAGCGGCAGCGGAGCAGGCACCAGCCCACTGTGCCGCAAACTTCGCACCGGGCGATCCAAGAACCTCTGGGATGTTCCTCTCGACAGCCGGGCTGGAAAGGGCCAAGGTGATCCCGTCACGCGGTGACTGCACTTCTGACGGGATATGGAGAGAAGTGATGGCTGATACCCGCGCACGGATCGACGAGGACACCGACTCGCAGGGGGAGCCCGCGCTCCGACGCGTGATGGGCCCCAAACTCCTGCTGCTCTTCATCGTCGGGGACATCCTGGGTACGGGCGTCTACGCGCTGACCGGTCAGGTGGCCGCCGAGGTCGGGGGTGCAGCCTGGATCCCCTTCCTGGTCGCGTTCATTGTGGCCACGATCACCGCGTTCAGCTACCTGGAACTGGTCACCAAGTATCCGCAGGCCGCCGGTGCTGCGCTGTACACGCACAAGGCGTTCGGCATCCACTTCATCACGTTCATCGTCGCCTTCGCCGTCATGTCGTCGGGCATCACGTCTGCCTCGACCGCATCCCGTGCCTTCGCCGCGAACCTCGCTCTCGGTTTCGGACTGGACATCGGTGCCGGCGGGATCGTGCTGATCGCCCTGGCCTTCATGCTGTTGGTGGCGACGGTCAACTTCCGCGGCGTCGGGGAGAGCGTCAAGGCCAACGTGGTGCTCACCATGGTGGAGTTGTCCGGGCTGCTGCTGGTGATTTTGGTGGGTGTTTGGGCCATCTTCGGCGCAGACGCTGACTTCTCCCGGGTGGTCGCCTTCGACACCCCGGAGAACAAGAACATCTTCCTCGCCGTGACCACCGCCACCTCGCTGGCCTTCTTCGCGATGGTCGGGTTCGAGGACTCGGTGAACATGGCCGAGGAGTGCAAGGAACCCAGACGGATCTTTCCGAGAATCATGCTGACCGGCCTTGGCATCACCGGCCTGATCTACGTGCTGATCTCGATCGCCGCGGTGGCCCTCGTCCCCGTAGGCGTCCTGGCCGAAAGCGACACTCCCCTCGTCGAGGTGGTCAAGGCCGGCGCGCCGAACCTGCCGATCAGCGACATCCTGCCGTTCATCTCCATGTTCGCCGTAGCCAACTCGGCGCTGATCAACATGCTGATGGCCAGCCGACTGCTCTACGGAATGGCCAAGCAGCGGGTCCTTCCGCCGGTGTTGGGCAAGGTGCACCCGGCTCGCAGGACTCCCTGGGTGGCGATCATCTTCACCACGGCGCTTGCCTTCTGCCTGATCATCTACGTGTCCAATGCGAATC
>JALZDV010000209.1 GCA_030862345.1 Actinomycetota bacterium
AGATCATGCAGGACATCGCGGCGGGAGGGGAGAACGGTCTGCGAACCGGGAATGGCATCACTGCGCTTGGTATCCATGTCCGATCTCCCAGGAATCAATGATACGAGGGGTACCGATGTCGAGCGCGCACGGCGTCACCGGCGTGACTCGGGCGCGGTCCGGTCCGGACGGCTCCAATGCCAGCTCGCCAGTGCAGACCGAGTTCGGGACAATGAGCAACACAGCAAGCTCCACGAACACGAGCATCCGGACGGCGCTGACGAGACCGACACGCGACCGGTCTCGCACTCCGCTGCGAGTAATTGAAGCAATCGAATCGCAGACGGCCCATCACGTCCCCTAACGACCGGATCACGTCGTGATCCCCACTATGCTGAGAGGTCTTTTCCGCAAGGCCAACGACTAAGGCCACGAGCAGGCGTGACCGCGATGGTCGGCGACACCTCGCCTCCACGATTGCTCCAGGGTACTTGCAACGGTCGAGATTATAGCATTCTCCGTGCCAGAAATGACTCTGCCCGGCAGCGGACATCGTCTGTGCGCTCAGGAAGCTGGATCACCACGGATGCCGGATGACCGGTACAGGCACCGTCGACACGCTCACGCTATAGAGGCGAACCTACGCGGTCACCCCGTGATCGCGGCCCCAGACGACTGCTTCAGCCCGGGTCTGCACGCCGATCTTGCCGTATAGTCGGCTGACGTAATTGCGAATGGTCTGCTCGCTCAGGCAGAGTTCCTCAGCGATCCGCGCGTTGTCCCAGCCCTGCGCAATCAACCGTATGATCTGGCTCTCCCGCCCGGTGAGAAGCGGACCATCGCTTTCGTCACGCTCGGCACGGAATACCAGGTTCTCCACCAGCGACCGGCTGAACCACGTGCCGCCTCGCGCCACGCTGCGCACGGCCTGCACGAGGGCTTCAGGCGCCTCGTCCTTGAGCACATACCCCATCGCTCCCCCCAGCACGAGGCCGCGCACATAGGCGTCGTCATCATACGCGGTGAGAATCACTACCTGGGTGCGCGGACATTGTTCGCGCACCGACGACAGCGTCGCTACCGCCGGCGGGCCATCCATGTTCAGATCCAGCACGAGGACATCCGGTTGCAATCTCACGCACTGCTGCTGCGCCTCGTCGCCGTTCGATGCCTCGCCAGCGATGACGATGTCCGGATGGTTCTTCAGCGCCGTGCAGAGGCCGGCCCGGATCAAGGGGTGGTCATCGGCGATCAGCACACTAATCGATTCGCTCATCGCTTTCCGCCACTTCGACCGGGATCCGCACCGCGAGCATGGTGCCCATCCCAGGATACGACGTTACCGTGATCTCCCCATCTGCTTGTTCAACGCGCTCGACGAGCCCGACCAGACCGAAGTGCCCGGTCCGGGAGAAGTCATCCAGACGATCTGGTACGACGAAGCCCCGGCCGTCGTCTCGAACGCGCACCTCCACGCTGGAGCACTCCATCCGGAGCTCGACGACGATCTCACGTGCCTCGGCATGCTGCAGCGCGTTGCGCACGGCTTCCTGCACGATCCGGAAGACGGTAATGATCAGCGACTGCGGCAGGTCCGCCGCTCGATCGTCCACGTCCAGACGGATCGTCGGCAGGGCGTCACCGCCTTCGCGCTGCAGCCCCGTCACGAATCCGCGCAAAGCGATCGGCAGGCCGAACTCAACGAGCCCGGGAGGACGCAGCTCGCCGACGACACCGCGCAGCTGTCCGACCACAGACAGCAGCAGCCTTCGTGCCTGCTCCATCGCCGTGTTCAGTTCGCTGGCAGACTGGGTGTCGCTAGACATGGCCCTCTCTCTCGCGAGCTCGTAGCTCACCGCGAGAATGTCCTGCACGGGCCCGTCATGCAGTTCCCGCGCGAGGCGGAGCCGCTCCGCCTCGCGGCTCGCGGCCAGCCGGCGCCGGGCGGCGGCCAATTCGGCGGCGGCGCGCTGGCGCTCGGTAATGTCCTCGACCATAAGGATGGCGAACGTCGGCTGGCCATCCAGCTCCTGGATCAACGACACGATGAGCGATCCCCAGGCGGTGTCACCATTGCTTCGCACGAGCCGTTTCGTCTGCCGGTAGTGCGTTCGTCGCCCGCGCACCAGGTCTTCGAATACCTCCGCCGCATCTTCCCAGGCGTCGTCGGCATGCACGTATTCGGCAAGCGTATGCCCTGCGAGTTCCTCCTCGGTGTACCCGAGAATCGATTGGAGGGCCCCATTGGCGGTAAGGAAGTGTCCGGTGAGATCGGTCACCCCGATGCCGACCACGGATCCGTCGACGATGGCTTGGTAGGATGCTTCGCGCGTTTGGAGTTCTCGTTCCATCTGCTTGCGCCATGTAATGTCGCGTGCGGACACGACGAGACCCGCAATGTCCGGATCGTGCAGTTGGTGATTGCCGGTGAACTCGAGGAAGCGCCAGTTCCCGTCGGCATGGCGCAGCCGGCATTCGACCGGCATCGCGTCGTCAGTGCGCCCTTCATTCGCGTCGATGAGGTGCAAGAGGGGAAGCCGATCATCCGGGTGTACGAACTTGAAGACGCTGCGGCCGATTAATGTCTCGGGCGTGTAGCCCAGCACCCGCTCGACGGCCTTGCTGATATAGCGGATGGTGCCGTCCCCATTCAACAGCCCGACGATGTCGGCGGCTTGCTCGACAAGCGTGCGGAAGCGCCGCTCGTCTATCCTGGCCCATCGCCGCAGCGACTCCGCCGCGCGCATGCCGGGCGTGATGTCCCTCGCCTGGATCTCTAGTCCCTCCGTGGAGGGATAGGCGTGGACTTCGACCCACGTGCTCAGTGGCGGATGGCAAGCCTCGAACGTGACCGCGCTACCGTTCGCCAGGGCCAACCGATACTGCTGCTCGAAGATCGACCCGACGGTCTCGGGAAAGTGATCCCAGAGGCGCTGTCCGAGTAGCTCCTCGCGGGAACCTCCGAGCAGCCGCTCGGCAGCTGGATTCAGATAGCTGATTCGCCAGTCGCGGTCGAGACTGAAGAGAGCATCCGACACGCGTTCGAGGAGTGTAACCGGCGGGGACGCACGGTACCCCACGTCGTCTGCTGCCGGCTTAGGATTGCCGCGACCTTTCCATCGAAGGGAAGGAGGTAGCGATATCATTTAGGTGCCCGGCCTTCAGGTGCGCCTATCGGGTCCAATGGGTGTCGACATTTGCCCGGCACACCCTTTCTACCATATATGCACAGAAACACGGTTACGGCCCTGTAGCCCAACCGGAGTGGGCGTAGGTGCCCTGCGCCGCATGCCGTCGTCCGTTCCCCGATGCAGGGTGCACCCGACCAAGCGCCTGCTCACCGAGTCGAAGGGGTGAAGAACGCACGGCTCTTC
>JALZDV010000218.1 GCA_030862345.1 Actinomycetota bacterium
GTGCACAACCCGATCCTGAAAGCATTCCCTTCCGCGGCTTCGGCGCGGTGAAACCGCACCGAGGCATACCGGCTGAATCTCGGGCGTTGGCACTCGGGCAGATACAGTGCTAGTTGTCCACCGCATCGAGGAGCCCGCGAACGTGCCCACGTATCAGTACGCATGCACCAATCCGGACTGCGATCACCGCTTTGAGCAGTTCCAGAGCTTCACCGACGCAGCGCTGACCGTCTGCCCGGTCTGCTCGGGTCGGCTGCGCAAGGTGTACGGCTCGGTGGGAGTCGTGTTCAAGGGCTCAGGCTTCTACCGCAACGACTCGCGCGCCGAGACCAATGGGGCGAAGAAGAAGACCAGCGATTCGTCATCGGAGTCCTCGAGCTCGAGTTCGTCGTCGGACTCCGCCTCGTCCTCGGATTCGAGTTCAGTCGGCAAGGACTCGTCCGCGACCTCGGCCAAGGAGTCTTCCGGACCCTCATCGGGCAAGGCCACGGATTCGTCGTCGAAGGCGGCGTCGTCGAAGGCGGCGGCGAAGTCTGGGAGTTCGTAGAGCCAGATCCTGCGACGATTCGGTGGCGGCCACCCGAGCGTGCCCGCAGATTCGCTATGCACATCCCCGGTGGACGTTCTCCACAGGTCGTCGAAGGTGCCCGATCGAGGAGGACCTGGCTCCTAACCTCGGTTGATGCCCACGCGCTCTCTGATCCGCACTTCGAAGTTCTCCTTGTCATCCAGGTGGCGCAGCGCTCGGATGCTCGCGGCGGCGCTGCTGGCAGCCGGCGCGCTGGTGCTGGCCGTTGCCCCGCAGTCCGGGCCGCCGGCTCCTGTTCCGAAGCCGGAGACAGTAGTCCTGGTGGCGGCTCACGACTTGGCCGCCGGTGTCACGATCGGCAGTGCTGACCTCGCTATGGCCAAGCGTACGACCACCCAACTGCCCGACGGCGCGCTCAGCTCCGAGGATGCCGCCGTCGGGCGGGTGGTGAGCAGTTCGGTCCGGCGGGGCGAGATCCTCACCGATCGGCGGGTGCTCGGACCGGGGCTGTCGGCCGGCCTCGACGCCGGGATGGTGGCCAGTCCGGTGCGCTTGGTCGATCTGGAGGTCACGGCACTTCTTCGACCCGGTGACCGGGTAGACATCCTGGCGGCCACCGACGGTGCGCTCACCGCAGCTGTGGTCGCTGCCGGCGTGCTGGTCCTTGCCGTTCCACTGACGGTTCCCGAGGGTCGGGCCACCGCCGAACCCCTGGGCTTGGTTGTCGTCGCCGTCGATCAGGATACGGCGGGGCTGCTCGCCTCGGCTGCGGCTTCCAGCATCCTCACGGCTACACTCCTGCCCCCGTAGGCGCCTCCGGAACCGGTGTCGGCAACCACTTTGCAGGGGAGTACGGGATGCAGGGCTTCAAGGACTTTCTGCTCCGGGGCAACGTGGTGGAACTGGCGGTCGCCGTCGTGATCGGTGCCGCGTTCACCGCACTGGTCAGCGCGTTCACCAGTTCCTTTCTCACGCCCCTGATCGGCCTGCTGGGTGGGGGTGGCACCGCTGGTGGCACCGCCGAGGTCAACGGACAGGTCTTCACCTGGGGTGCGTTTCTCGGCGCCGTCATCACGTTCGTGCTCACGGCCGCGGTTATCTACTTCGTCGTCGTCGTCCCGATGAAGGTCATCGCCGAGCGCCGGGCCCGAGGCGAGGAGCCCGGACCGGCTGACCCCACCGATGTTGAACTGCTGACCGAGATCCGTGACTTGTTGCGGGGCGGTGCTGCGCCGGGCCCTGCGCAGACCCCCTCGGTAGGCGCGCATGGAGAGCAGAGCCCGCCCCAGCCCTAGCGAGCCGACGATGGTCTCGGCGCAACGATGCCGGTGTCAGCCCAAGACCTCATCCACGTAACACCAACGCCATGCCTCGCCGCGCTCGGCGCTGCGCATCACCGGATGTTGCACTTGGGTGTAGTGCCCCTGGGCGTGGGACAGCGGCGACGAGTCGCAGCAGCCGACATGCCCACAGGTCAGGCACAGCCGGAGGTGCACCCAATCGGTGCGCCCGACGGCCAGGCACGCCTCGCATCCATCGGGTGGTGCCGCTGGACGGCTTGGGGCCGGCGCATCCTTCAGATGAGCGCAAGCATCAGAGGTTGCCGCGGTGAGGTCGTGCGGACGATCCGCGGTGTTCATCTCGGCGGCTCGATCCAGGACCGTCTCCTCGACGTCCAGGGCGCTGAGTACAGAACGCAGGACCTCGTCGGGCACTTCCCCGCTGTCTCTGGCACGGAGCACTTCGGCCCGCTCGGCGTCGATCATCTGTCCGCGAAGTCGGGCATAGATCGCACTCGGTGTCTCCCCCGTGGCACCGAGCCGCTCCCAAACCGCATCTGCCCGGTCCAGCCCGCGACGGCGCAGCCTGTCCACCACGTCTGGTGGTTCATCGCCGGTCAGCCACTTGTCGAGTTCGACCAATCCTTGCCGAGCCGCGCGTTGGAACAACGCCGCCTCGGCCAGGGTGTCCTCGGCCGGATCCGGCCCGGCTAGTCGGAGTCGGCGGACCAACCACGGCAGAGTCGATCCCTGCAGCAGCAGCGTTCCGGCCGTGACGACCAGGGCGACGAGGATCAGTGCCTCACGCTCAGGCGTCTCGGGAGGTAGGACGAAGACAGCGGCCAGCGTCACGACCCCCCGCATTCCGGCCCAACTGATCAGCGCCGGAATTCGCCAGGAGGGGGCGCGATCGCCCCGACCTTCCCCGGGAACCAGCCGGGAGATGTAGGTGACCGGAAAGACCCAGACGATGCGCAGCAAGATGACCGCACCCAAGATCACCAAGGCGATCAACAGGAGCTGGCCCAGTCCAAGCTCGCTCTGCGCGAGATCGTCGACGATCGTGCTCGCCTGCAAACCGATGAGCAGGAAAACCGCGTTCTCCAGGACGAACTGCACGGTTGCCCAGTTCGCCTGCTCCAGCACCCGTGACTGCGCGGTCAACAGCCGTGGGGCCTTGTGGCCCAGCAGAAGTCCGGTGACGACCACGGCGAGGAAACCGGAGGCATGGATCTCCTCTGCCAACACATAGGAAAGAAATGGGGTGAGAAAGGAGATGGTGATGTCGGTGAAGATGTCCAGAACCTTCCGGCGGACGAAGCCGATCGCCATCGCCACTAGCACCCCGACGACCAGGCCGCCGACGACCGACTGGGCGAAGCTGGCGATCACTCCGCCGACGCTGAGGGTCCCGGCAAGCGCTGCGATCGCTGCTCGGAGACAGACCAAGGCCGTCGCATCGTTGATCAGGCTTTCACCCTCGAGGATCGTGACCACGCGCCGTGGCATCCCCACCCGTCGAGCAATCGCGGTGGCCGCCACCGCGTCCGGGGGCGCGACCACGGCACCGAGGGCCATGGCCGCCGCCAGCGGGATCGGTAACAGCACCCAGGCCAGCAAGCCGATGCACACGGTGTTGAAGAGCACGAGTCCGACCGACAGCAAGCCGATCGGCCGCAGGTTCGCGCGGAAATCCACCAGCGAGGTCCTGACCGCCGCGGCATAGAGCAGCGGGGGCAGCAGCCCGACCAGGATCAGATCCGGCGTGATCCGTACCGGACCCACGACCGGTAGGAACGACGCCCCGATACCCACAATCACGAGCAACAACGGCGCCGGCATCCCGGCTCGCCGCGCCAGTTCCCCGATCGCGACCAGAGCCGCGAGGAATGCGATCAGGCCGATGGCTGTCTGCACGGACCAAGCATGCCAGCGGCCCTCCTCGACCCGATCAAGGAGCTGTGACCAGAATGCGGCGGCGAGTATCTGGTCAGGGCGCCATGATCCCGGAGCTAGGCGCGGACTCCTGCGCCGGCCAGTGAGCCGTCCGAGAAACTCACCGGCGTACGCCCGGCGAACTGTTGGAAGTCCCGGATCAGGTGCGCATGGTCGTAGTAGCCACAGCGCTGGGCGATTTCTGACCACCGAAGTTTGTGCATGTCGGCAAGTGCGCAGGCTCGTTGGAAACGCAGGATCCGAGCGAACAGCTTCGGTGGGATTCCGACGTATTCGTTGAATGCGCCGATGAGGTAGCGCCGGCTGCACCCGAGTTCGTCGGTGAGCGAACCAATGTCGAGGTTCCCTGCGGTTGCATGCATCCGCGACAACGCCCATTCCAGCGCCGCCGGAGGGGCCGGCGAGGCGGCGAGCCGGTCGATCAGGAACCGCTCGGCGATCGCGAAGCACTCCGGCCAGTCGGCGGCTTCGAGAAGCTGCGCCCGCAAGTGTGTCGCAACGGCACCGAAGACCAGATCGATGGGTACGACGCGGCTGGCGACCTCTCGCATGGACAGACCCAGCAACCGCTGTGCGCCGACAGGGGTCAGACCGATCTCCAGACCCCGCTGCGAACCGTGGGAGTCGACGACGGCGAATCCGTCGTGCATGCCGCCGAGAAAGCCGTCGGCGTAATCGGTGAAGCTAGACTCAGAGGAGAGCCTGACGCCCAGTGGAGGGCCGAGGTTGATGATCAGCGGCAGCTCGACACCTGCTGCCTCCAGGCGCCGGGTGAATGAGCTGGTGTGCTCGTCGTACCCGCAGTAGCGCAGGACGTAGAGCCTGAGCTGGGGATGCGGCCGGCCGTACACGAACTCCCAGCGGTCGGTGCCGTCGTCGTATCGCACGACGCGCAACGCGCTGCGCACAACCTGGGCCACGCGGGCGAAGCTTAGGCCGGGGGCTGGTGCAGGCCGAACGTCGAACCCTGGTTGTCGGTGCAGATTTGGAACCGTCCGAACCTAGCCACCTTGTCCTCGGTTTCATCGGACGTGTAGTCGCCGACGTCGCCGTCGAGCGCGCGTACCCGCTCGAGGGCCGCCGACAGGTCGCTGACCCGGAAGAAGAGGTACGGACTGGCCCCCGGGTCGCCACCGTGCAGTCCGCCCGGAATGTTCGGCGTCTCGATCGTCGCCCCACCCTTCTCGTCCACGAATTCCCAGCCGAAGAGTTGGCCGTAGAAGGTGCGCGCCTTGTCGGTGTCGCCAACGCCCAGTTCGAAGAAACTCACTGATCCATCCATGCACCCAACGCTAGAGCCTGGGGCGCCCCCGGATTGGACGAATGTGACCGACTCAGGGGACCCCTGTGTCGATAGGTTCGAGTCAGGGGACCCCTGAGTCGATAGGTTCGTCAGTTTCTTCCCCTCATCGGCGTGGGGCGGGCGGTCATTCCCAGTGCGGTGGGCGCTCCTGGAGCAGTCGCTCGTCTCGTTCGTCCACGTCGTCGGGGTCGCCAGGGCGCTCCCCCCAGCCGACATCGAGCTCCGCAGCAGTCTTGTCGGGCCCGTCCGGCTTGGCCGGCCCGTCCCGCTTGGCCGGCTTGATCGGCTTAGCCGGGTTGATCGGCTTGGCCGGGTTGTCCGGCCGTTGCGGCCTTTCCGGTGCCCCGCCAAGGGCGCAAGCCTCAGGTTTGCCAGCATCACCCACGCCGGATGACTCTAGGCGGGCGCGATGCAGCCGCAGACCGTAGCCTGACCCGCGTGGTAGCGATCGACAACGTCGTCGAGGTCGGCACCGGGATGCTCACCGGGCGCGAGGTCGTCGCGGTCGCCCGGTACGGCGCCCGAGTGCAGTTGACCGAACAGGTGCTGGCGGCAATCACGCAATCCCGCGCTGCGGTGGATCGTTTGGCCGGTGCGGCCACACCCGTCTACGGCGTCTCGACCGGCTTCGGTGCGCTGGCCACGACGCACATCCCGCTGGATCGCCGCGCTGACCTGCAGCGCTCCCTGATCCGCTCACATGCCGCGAGTACTGGTACCGAGGTAGATGGGGAAATCATCCGCGCGATGATGCTGCTCCGATTGCGCACGCTGGCCAGCGGGCGGACCGGTGTACGCCCGGAGACCGCGACCGCGCTGGCTGGCCTGCTCAACTTCGGGATCACGCCGATCGTCGGTGAGTACGGCTCGCTCGGCTGCTCCGGTGACCTGGCCCCGCTGGCGCACGCGGCACTTGCCCTGATGGGTGAGGGCGACGTGCGCGACCTGGACGGGGCCGCGATGAGTGCCGCTACGGCGCTGACAGCTGCCGGACTCAGCGCGGTCACGCTGGCCGAGAAGGAGGGTCTGGCGTTGATCAACGGCACCGACGGCATGCTGGGCATGCTGGTGCTGGCCGCCCACGATCTGCACGCCCTGCTCGTGGCCGCCGACATCGCCGCGGCCATGAGCATCGAGGCGCTACTCGGGACCAACCGGGTGTTCGCCGCCGATCTGCAGGCTCTTCGCCCCCATCCCGGGCAGGCCATCTCGGCGGGCAACCTTCGTCGATTGCTGGATGGATCGGGGATCGTCGCCTCGCACCAGGTCGATTCGCCCAACTGCCCGATCGTGCAGGACGCCTATTCGCTGCGCTGTGCACCGCAGGTGGCCGGCGCGGTCCGCGACACTCTGGCCCACGCCGAGGCCGTCGCCGATCGCGAGTTGGCCAGCATCATCGACAACCCAGTGCTGCTTCCCGACGGTCGGGTGGAGTCCAACGGCAACTTCCATGGAGCTCCGGTCGGCTACGTGCTCGACTTTCTGGCCGTCGCCATCGCGGATCTGGCATCGATGAGTGAACGACGTACCGACCGGCTGCTCGATCCCGCGCGCAGTCACGGCCTGCCACCGTTCCTGGCAGCCGACCCGGGCGTGGACTCCGGACACATGATCGCGCAGTACGCCGCCGCGGGAATCGTCAGCGAGCTCAAGCGGCTCGCCGCTCCGGCCAGCGTGGACTCGATCCCCTCCAGCGCCATGCAGGAGGACCACGTCTCGATGGGATGGGCAGCCGGCCTGAAGCTTCGCCGGGCCGTCGACGGCCTCCGTCGGGTGCTGGCCATCGAGATTCTCAGTGCGACAAGGGCATTGGACTTACGGGCGCCGCTCGTTCCCGGGCCCGCCACCGCGGCTGCCCGCGACTGTGTCCGGACCCGCATCCATGGCCCCGGCCCAGACCGATATCTCACGCCCGAGATCGAAGTGGTTGTGCAGTTGCTGGGCACCGGTGTGCTGGTGGCAGAAGTCGAATCGGTCACCGGGGCACTGCCATGAGTCTGTCGCCCGCCGGAAAGCACGCGCAGTCGGGGACTAGTCGGTCGCTGAGCAATCCGGCGAGCTTCCAGTCGATGTGGGCCGATCTCAGCGATGTCGGACGGTCACCGGTGACGGGCGGTTACCGCCGGTTCGCGTTCACTCCTGAGGACGGACAACTCCGCGAGTGGTTCGAGCAGGAAGCAGACGTCCGGGGCTTGGACCTCACGGTCGATCGAGCCGGCAATCTGTGGGCGTGGTGGGGTGATCCCGATTTGGCGGGCCCGGGTGTCGTGACCGGCTCGCATCTGGACTCCGTACCGGCCGGCGGTGCCTTCGACGGTCCGCTCGGGGTGGCGTCGGCCTTCGCGGCAATCGACCTGCTGCATGTCCAGGGCTTCATCCCCGGTCGCCCGATCGGGGTGGTCTGCTTCGGCGATGAGGAAGGCGCCCGGTTCGGCGTGGCCTGCACCGGGTCGCGACTGCTCACCGGTGCCCTGGCCCCAGACCGCGCCCGGGGTCTCACCGACACCGACGGGATGAGTTATGCCGACGCCATGGCCTGGGCCGGTCGTACGCCGCACCTACTCGGTCCGGACCCGGAGATGATGGCCAGGATCGGCAGGTTCGTGGAATTGCACGTGGAGCAGGGCCGAGGCCTGATCGACCTGGGTGCGCCGGTGGGCGTGGCAAGCGAGATCTGGCCACATGGCCGTTACCGTTTCACCTTCACCGGCCGCGCCGACCACGCCGGTACCACGCGCATGTCGGACCGGGCCGATCCGATGCTCACATATGCGATGACGGCGCTGGCCGCGAACAAGCAGGCACGCAGTCACAACGCTCGAGCCACGTTCGGGCGAATCTCGGTCCAGCCCAACGGGACCAACGCCGTACCGTCGCTCGTCACTGCCTGGCTCGATGCGCGGGCCGAGAATCCCGTTAACCTGGACACTCTGCTCACCGAAGTGCGCCGACAGGCGATCGAGCGGGCAAAGCGCGACGGTACGAAGCTCGAGGTCGCAGTTGAGTCCTGGAGCGACCTGGTGACCTTCGATGTCGCCCTGCGCGACCGGCTTTCCGGTGTGCTCGCTGGGGCTCCGGTCCTGGCTACGGCGGCCGGACACGACGCCGGGGTTCTGTCTGCGGCCGGGATCCCTACGGCCATGCTCTTCGTCCGCAATCCGACCGGCATCTCCCATTCACCGGATGAGTTTGCCGAACTTGGGGACTGCGCCGCCGGAGTGCGTGCCCTGGCCGACGTGTTGCGGGCCCTCGCCGGCTGATCGGCGCCGGAGCCCGCCGGTGCGACGTGGCAGACTTCTCGAGGTGCCCGAAGGTCATACCCTGCATGGCCTGGCCCGGGATCAGAACCTCGCATTCGCGGGCAAGCAGGTGCGCGTCACCAGCCCGCAAGGGACCTTCGCTGCCGGCGCAGCGCTGATTGACGGCCGGGTGCTTGACGGAGTGACCGCTCATGGCAAGCATCTCTTCGCCGACTTCGGCGAACGCATCCTGCACGTCCACCTCGGACTCTTCGGGAAGTACACCGCAGGCGTCGGCGCTCCGCCCGAGCCGCGCGGTGCACTACGCATGCGCTGGGTCGCCGATGAGCACTGGACCGACCTGCGTGGGGCGACCGCGTGCGAGGTGCTCGACCCAGCCGAGGTCGACACGATCTCGGCCCGGCTCGGGCCGGATCCCCTGCGCCCCAGGCCGCGGGGGGAGGCAGCCTACGCCCGGATCTCCCGGAGTCGCGCCCCGATTGCCGGATTGCTGATGGACCAGAGTGTGTTGTCCGGCGTCGGAAACGTCTATCGCGCCGAGATCCTGTTCCGGCATCGAATCCCGCCGTATCTGCCGGGCCGCGAACTCACCGCGGACCGCTGGAATGTCCTCTGGTCCGACCTGGTCAGCCTCATGCGCGCAGGACTCCGCAGCGGCCGGATCGTCACCACTCGACCGATGGATCGTGAGCGCTCGCGCGGGCCCGTTCGACCCACGGACGCGCATTACGTCTATCGACGTACCGGACTCCCGTGCCGGATGTGTGGCACGCCGATCGCCATGCGGCTGCTGGCCGCACGCAAGCTCTACTGGTGTCCCACCTGCCAATCTTGAGGCAGCTGTTTTCCCGCCGAGTGGGTCAGGCGCCGCCCTACCTCGGGTGGGACCGGGCGGGATTGCCTCGTAGAACACCGGGCAGGAAGCGCGCCCCGGGGCCCAGCGCCGCCACCGCGTCATTCGGATTGCTCAGGGCACAACGTTTCAACGACAGGCAACCGCACCCGATGCACGAGGTGAGCCCGTCGCGGAGTTGGGTCAGACCGGCGATCTGCTCGTCGAGTCTCGCCTGCCAGGACCTGGAGAGCCGAGCCCAGTCGGCCCGGGTCGGTGATCGCTGGGCCGGCAGTGTGGCGAGCGCGGATCGAATCTCGTCCAACGAGAGGCCGACGTTCTGCGCTGCCCGGATGAAGGCCAGGCGGCGCAGGACACCGCGTTCGTAGCGCCGCTGTCCTCCGCCGGTCCGGGCCGAGGCGATCAGGCCTGCGCTCTCGTAGTACCGCAGCGCCGACGGTGCCAGCCCGGCGCGGCGGGCGAGTTCACCGATCGACAAGAGCTCGGTGCTGTTCATCTCCTCGAATTTCTTGACATGAAGCTCACTTTAACTTGCATTGTCGACTCATGACATCCAACGCGCACACCGCAGCTGACCGAACAGCTCTGGTCACCGGAGGATCCCGTGGGCTGGGCCGCGCATTGACCAGAAAACTGCTCGATACAGGCTGGTACGTCATCACTGACGGCCGGGACGGATCGGCACTGTCCCGCCTTCGCGCCGAGGTCCGACATCCTGACGCGCTGACTACGGTCACCGGCGACATCGCCCACCCAGGCCATCGAGCCGCTTTGGTCAGCGAGGTCGCCTCCGTGGGCGGTCTCGACCTGCTGGTCAACAACGCCTCGGTCCTGGGGCCCAGTCCGCAACCCGCCCTTGGCGACTACCCCATTGACACGCTTCGGACGGTGTACGAGGTCAATGTCCTTGCCCCACTGGCGCTGACCCAGCTCGCGTTGCCGCACCTCCAACGTCGAACCGGCCGGATCATCAACGTCTCCTCCGATGCCGCGATCGAGCCATACGAGGGTTGGGGTGGTTATGGCTCATCGAAAGCCGCCCTCGATCAACTCACCAATGTCCTGAGCGCCGAGCATCCAGGACTGCGCATCTACGCCCTCGATCCGGGTGACATGCGTACCGAGATGCATGCCCGAGCCTTCCCGGACGAGGACATCAGCGATCGTCCGGAACCGGAGACGGTCATCCCCGCTCTGCTCCGACTGATCACTGCAGAGCTGCCCAGCGGTCGCTATCGTGGCGCTGCGCTCCTGCCGCAGGTGACCAGATGAGCTCGGTGCTCGTGCAGCAACCGAGCACGCACTTCGTCCTACCGGATAACAGCGTTGCCGCCGAGCCGGCCGAGTACCGCGGACTGGAACGTGACGAGGTCCGCCTCCTGGCCGCAACATCTACCGGCATCAGCTCTCACCGTTTCTACGAGCTGCCAGAGCTCCTCGAGCCGGGGGACCTGTTGGTGATCAACACCTCTCCCACCCTGCCGGCAGCGATCGACGCAGTTCTCCAGAATGGTGAACATAGGCGAGTACATGTCTCCACTGCGCTGGACAATCGAGACTGGGTGATCGAAGTCCGGCAGGTCGACAACTCCGGACCAGAACGCGGCCTCAACGCCGGCGCCACGATGCAGATTCCCGGCGGCCGCCAGCTACGGCTGCTCCACCCTTACCCGGATGCCTCGGCCAGCAGAACCAGACTCTGGCGAGCTGCTTCCCCCTCGGACATCAGTCACGGGTCGTACCTGCGGCGGTACGGCAGCCCGATCACGTACGGCTATCAGCCCAGAAGTCTCCCCTTGTCGGACTATCAGACCCTGTACGCCATGGACGCCGAGACCGACCCGGTCGGCAGCGCCGAGATGGCCAGTGCCGGAAGGCCGATCAGTGCCCGCCTGCTGGCCCGGGCTGCGGCTCGCGGGATCGCGGTCACTCCGATCATCCTGCACGCCGGCGTGTCAAGCCCCGAGTCACACGAGCCACCGACGCCCGAACGCTTCGTCGTGCCCCGCTCCACCGGGCGGTTGGTCGAGGCCACGCGGGTCGCCGGTGGCCGGGTGGTTGCGGTCGGCACCACGGTCGTACGGGCCCTGGAGACCGCAGCTCGTCCCAACGGAGGGGTACCCGCGACCCAGGGCTGGACCGATCTCGTGATGGGTCCGGGGCGGCCCCCGCGCGTGGTCACGGGATTGGTCAGCGGACTTCACGAACCTGAGGCAAGCCATCTGCTCTTGCTCGAGGCCGTTGCCGGTCAGCAACTGGTCGCCGAGGCCTATCTGGCTGCCGTGGCGGAGCACTATCTCTGGCACGAGTTCGGCGACTCGATGCTGTTCCTTCCCTGAGGCGCGCCAGGATCGACGGCGGCTGGCCGCCGGCTAGTCCCCGGGCAGCGGACCAACCAGATAGTTCTGGATCGTCGGCGCGATGTCGGCTGCGACGTCCGCGGCCGGTCGCTCGACAAGGCCAGGGATGCCCAGCAGGTACCGGGTGAGAGCCAGTCCGAGCATCTGAGAGGTGACCAGACCGGCCCGACGCCGGAGCTGCTCGGGGGCCACCACCGGTCTCAACCGCACGGCCACCTGGGTGCGGAAAATCTCTCGCAGCTTCGCCGCGGCCTGCTCGTTGGTCACCGCCGACCGCAGGAGCAGGACCAGGACGTCGTCGCTCAGTTCGCCCTCCCAGCGGGCGAGGAAGTGCTCGGTCAAGACTCGACCCAGGCGCGCTGTTGGTACCGCGCGCAGATCCGGGAGTTGCAAGTCGACATCGACGGCGGCAGCGAACAGAC
Source organism: Actinomycetota bacterium (assembly GCA_030862345.1). Lineage (GTDB taxonomy): Bacteria > Actinomycetota > Actinomycetes > Mycobacteriales > Geodermatophilaceae > JACCQS01. The sequence continues at coordinate 11,964 of JALZDV010000218.1, forward strand.
TCTGCTTGTTTCCGAAGTAGCGCATCACCATCGAAGGGTCGATGCGCGCCTGCGCCGCGATCGCGCGGATGTTCGTCCGGTCGTACCCGTGCTCGGCGAACTGGCTCTTGGCTGCCGCCAGGATCGCGAGTCTGGTGCGCTCGGACTTGCGAACCGGAGGGGGTGCCGGCGCGCCTTCATGCCTCACTGCAAGGCCCCTCAATTCATTGCCATCCGATTGGTAGCATAGCTTCCATGAGAACGACCATCGACCGATTGGGGCGATTGGTCATCCCGAAATCCATCCGCGACGAGCTCGGGCTGTCCGGAGGCGGCGAAGTGATCATCACGCTGCGCAACGGCCGCGTCGAACTGGAACCGGTGCTGCCTGACATGTCCCTCGTCGAACGAGATGGGTTTCTTGCCGCCGAGCTGGAAACCGACGACCAGCCCCCGCTCGAGGCGGGCCAGGTGCGCGACCTGTTGGATTCTGTTCGACGATGACGCCCGACACCTCGGTCGTCGTAGCCGCCTTCGGCCGTTGGCACGCTCGTCACGAGGCTGCTCGGGATGCCGTACGAACGAGTGAACGGCTGATCGGCCACGTTGCTGTGGAGTCCTTCTCGGTGCTGACTCGGCTGCCCGCGCCCAGGCGTGCGCCATCCCGCCTAGTCCGGGAGTTCTTGGACCACCATTGGCCGGGATCCTGGCTATCCATGGACGGCACCGGCTATCGGCAGCTGCTCACCGCGGCTGCCGGCGGGCAGGCGATCGGCGGAGCAATCTACGACGCCCTGATCGCAGTCTCCGCACGGGAGAGCGGACACACCATCGTGAGCCTCGACGAGCGAGCCGTCCGCACGTACCAGGCATTCGCCGCGCCCTACCAGCTGCTCTGAGTCCGGCCCATGCCTACGGTTGTGCTGACCGGGATCGGACTCCTGGTCACCGAGTCGGCCGAGTGCGGTGAGCTGGCCGGAGCCGCCGTGCTCATCGAGGACGGCCGGATTGCCTGGCTGGGACCGGCCAGTGCCGCCCCCGCCGCCGACGAGCAGGTCGATCTCGGCGGTCGTTGCGTTCTACCGGGTTTCGTCGACAGCCATGCTCACCTGGTTTTCGCCGGGGACCGATCCGAGGAATTCGCCGCGCGGATGTCCGGAGCGTCCTACTCGGCTGGGGGGATCCAGACGACGGTGTCAGCGACCCGCGCGGCCACCGACGAGGTCATCACCGCGCGGGTGGCGGCGTTGACCGCCGAGATGCGCGCGTCGGGCAGCACGACGTACGAGGTCAAATCCGGATACGGGTTGACGGTCCACGACGAAGTGCGCTCCTTGCAGATCGCGGCACAGTTCACCGCGGAGACCACCTTCCTCGGCGCGCATGTCGTAGCCCCCGAGTACCAGCAGGATCCGGCGGCGTACGTCGACCTGGTCTGCGGCGACATGCTCGCCGCCTGCGCGCCATATGCCCGCTGGATCGACGTGTTCTGCGAGCAGGGTGCCTTCGACGCAGATGCCGGGCGCGCCATCCTGCTGGCCGGACAGCAGGCGGGTCTGGGCGCCCGCGTTCATGCGAATCAACTCCATCAGGGGCCCGGTGTGCAACTTGCTTGCGAGTTGGGCGCGGCCAGTGCTGACCACTGCACGCACCTGTCTCCCGCCGACATCGACGCGTTGGCCGGGGGGGACACCGTCGCGACTCTGCTGCCCGGTGCGGAGTTCAGCACCCGCGCGGAATATCCGGATGCGCGACGCCTTCTCGATGCCGGGGTGACCGTCGCCCTGGCCACCGACTGCAACCCCGGCACGTCGTACACGACGAGCATGCCGTTCTGCATCGCGCTGGCCGTACGCGAGATGGGGATGACGCCCGCCGAGGCAATCCGGGCGGCAACCGTGGGTGGTGCGACAGCCCTGCGTCGCAACGACATCGGGCGAATCACGGTCGGCGGGCGGGCAGACCTCGTCGCACTGGATGCCCCGACGCCAATTCACCTCGCCTACCGGCCCGGGGTCAGCTTGATCTCCGCGGTCTGGCAGGACGGCTTACGTGTCCGTTGAGTTTCAGGCCTGCCAGCCCAGGACCTGTTCGCCGAGGGTGAGAGACAGGTACCAGATGACCGCGGCAACCACCGGCACTGCCAGGACGAGATAGGAACCGGCGCGGGCAAGGCGAACGCCGTACACGGCGAGGGCCAGCCACACGATCCAGAGAACGATGATTGCCCATGCGGGCGCAACCAGACCCGAGGCCAGATAGAAGACGCCGACCCCCAGCATCCCGACCGCGGCCACCACGGCGGCAGCAATACGGAGTCCTCGATCGTCTCGAGATTGCAGTGGACTGGACGCGGGCATGCCGGCATTCTGGCCGAGACAGTGGCGGTTTCCCAGCATCTGCTTAGCCGGTTCGCTGCGTTGCCGGGAAGGTCCGCATCGACCCGTTTGGTGATCTTGATCACGGGAGATACTGCCCTGATGACCGGATCTGCGGAGTTCCGGACCGCTCGGGACTTCCTCCTTGCCCACCGGACGGACTATGCCGGTGCGGTGGACGGCTTCACATGGCCACATCCGGCTGAGTTCAACTGGGCCCTGGATCACTTCGACACGATCAGTCGGAACGAGCGCGCGCTGTGGCTCGTACAGGAGGACGGCGCGGAGGAACGGTTCACCTTCGGTGAGCTGACCGCACTGTCCAATCAGATGGCCAACCTGTTGCGCGAACTGGGCGTACGGCGCGGAGACCGGGTACTGCTCATGCTGGGCAACGTGGCACCTCTGTGGGTCACGATGCTCGCTGCCACCAAAATCGGCGCCGTTCTGATTCCCAGCAGCACGCTGCTCGGGAAAGACGAACTGCGCGACCGCCTCGATCGCGGCGCCGTGCGGGTAGTTGTGACCAGTAGCGAACTCACCGCGACATTGGCCGACCTGCCGCCGGTCGATGTGCGAATCACCGTTGGTCCGCCGGTCGAGGGCTGGACGTCGTACCAGGGCTCGCTCGCCGGGCAATCCGCGGACTTCACCCCCGATGCGATCACCCCGGCCAGCGATCCCCTGTTCCTGTACTTCACGTCGGGAACGACCAGCCAACCGAAGCTCGTCGAGCATTCGCACGCGAGCTATCCCATCGGTCACCTGTCGACCATGTTCTGGCTGGGCGTGCAACCAGGCGATGTACACCTGAACGTAAGTTCGCCCGGCTGGGGAAAGCATGCCTGGAGCAACTTCTTCGGACCGTGGAACGCGGGAGCAACGGTATTCATGGTCAACCAGTCCCGCTTCGATGCCGCGGGCCTGCTGCAAGCGATAGTGCGCTGCCGGGTGACGACGTTCTGCGCCCCGCCAACGGTCTGGCGAATGCTGGTCCAACAGGATCTCGCGGCCTTCCCGGTCGCGCTGCGTGAGGTGATCGGGGCCGGCGAACCGCTCAACGCGGAGATCATCGACCAAGTCCGGGCGGCCTGGGGACTGACCATCCGGGACGGGTTCGGTCAGACCGAGACCACAGCGGTCGTCGGGAATTCCCCCGGTCAGCCGGTCAAGGACGGCTCGATGGGACGACCACTTCCCGGGTACGACGTGGTGCTGCTCGATCCGGATGGCGCGCCGGCCCAGGAGGGTGAGATCTGCCTGACCCTCGACCCGCGTCCACTCGGATTGATGAGCGGCTACCGGGACTCAGCCGAACGGACTGCGGAGGTCATGGCGGGTGGCTACTACCGGACCGGTGACGTGGCTCGCCGCGACGAGGACGGGTACATCACCTATGTGGGTCGGACCGACGACGTCTTCAAGGCCTCGGACTACCGGATCAGCCCCTTCGAGTTGGAGAGCGTGCTGATCGAGCATCCGGCCGTGGCAGAGGCCGCTGTTGTCCCGTCACCGGACCCAGTGCGGCTGGCTGTGCCGAAAGCCTTTGTGGTTCTCGCCGCCGGACACGACCCGTCGGCCGAGACCGCCCGGGACATCCTGGACTACTGCCGGGGCCGGCTGGCGCCGTTCAAGCGGATCCGGCGGATCGAGTTCGCCGAGCTGCCCAAGACGATCAGCGGAAAGATCCGTCGAGTCGAGTTGCGCGGCACCGAACGCGACCGCGACCTCACAGCAAGCCGCCACGACGCGGAGTTCTGGGAGGACGACCTACCCGGCTGAATGCGGATCGGCGCAGTCGAAGGTGACTGACTTGGATCAGCTCAGCGCCCAGCCTCGACCGGCACGTTCCAATGCCCCACCAGATCCCGGTACAGCGCGGAGCGCCTCAGCAGGTCGTGGTGCTGGCCGAGCGTCACGTCAGTCCCGTCGAGGACCAAGATTCTGCCTGCCCTCAGTGCTGAGCTCATCCGGTGCGCGATCACGATCAACGAGCCCGGCCGATCAGCGAAGGCATGCTCCACACGGGCCTCCGCGGCCGGGTCGAGATGGCAGGTGGCTTCGTCGAGGATGACCACGGCAGCCGGCGACACGTAGGCGCGTACGAGCGTGAGGAGTTGGCGTTCACCGGCCGAGAGCGTCGAGGGATCGAGTTCGGCGCCATATCCGCCTAGCTGGGCCACCAGTGGTCCGGCCCCCAGCAGCCAGACCGCCACCTCCAGCTGCTCGTCACTGACGTCGGCCGCGAGATAATCGAGGTTCTCGCGGACGGTGCCGGCGAACACGTATGCCTCCTGGGGGATCAGGACCCGCTTGTCGGCGAGTTGGCGGGCCGTGGCCCCGCGAAGCCCGATTCCGCCGAGGCTGATTTCGCCTGACTGCGGTGCCAACAGCCCGGTCATCAACCCGGCCAGCGTGGACTTGCCCGCGCCACTGGGTCCCACGATGGCCAGATGGTCACCCTCGGGGACGAACAGATCCAGTCCGTGTACGACCGGCTGGGCCACGTCGCTGTAGGCGAAGGTGACCCCGGTGAGCAGCAGCTCTTGGCGCCCGTCGGCCGGCTGGTCACGCGGAGCCTGGCTGCCCGGGTCGCTCCGGTCCCCCGTCGACGGGCCCGCACCGCCGGTCTCCACGAGGCGCTTGAGGGTGACCATGAGCCACAGACCAGGCCCGCTCAGCCCGTCGACCAGCGTCTGCAGAGCCGGCTGCAGCCCCTGCAGAACGTAGGTTGCGGCACCCAGCAGGACCCCTACGGTGGCTCCCCGATCGATCAACCAGGGGCCCAAGGCGAGAATCAGGATGAGCGGGACCCAACCCCCGATCGCAACGGCGATCGTCGCTACGCCGGTGAGCCGGCTGACCGCCGCGGTGGCGGTCCGGGCCTGGTCGACATGACGCCCCACCAAGGTCTGCGCCCGGTCCTGTCCGCCGCACGCGGCGATGTCCCGCAGCCCGCTGCCGACTGTCGACGCCGTTGCCGAGATTCTCTCGTCGGCCAGGATCGAGGCGCGCTGCTGTACCGCCATGCGCCGCAACACCACGACGAACACTCCCAGGGCCAGTGCCAACGGTGGGAGTACCAGCAGCAGAATGCTCGGAGCCAGGGCCATCAGTCCGATCAGAGCTCCCACCGTGACGACCACGAACTGCTGCACGACGATGAGCACCGAGGCATAGGCCTCTCGCACGATCTCGACCTGCTGGGTCAGCCGCGCGACCTCTCCGTCCGCGGGGTGCCCGCCGAGCCCGGTCGAGCGTCGCAGTGCGTCGGTGACCACCCCGCTGACCAACTCGTCCCGGAACGGCTCGACGACAGCGGCCAATCGGCGCAGCGCCTGACTGGTGCCCCATGCGCCGACGACGACACTGACCGCCAGCACCCCCAGCCAGGTGAAGCCGGTAGTCAGCCGCCCAGCAAGGAAGCCCTCGTCCACGGCCAGTGCCACCAGCAGACCCGACAGCAGCGCGGGCAATGCCTCGACAGCAGACCAGGCACCCAGGCGCCACAGCTGCGACCGACGCTTACGGAACGAGGCGCCGAGCACGGAGCCGGCCGTGGCTCGGTTTCGATGCCTACCCGAGCGGATCGCGGAATCAGCGCCGGACACGGGTCCGCTCATGCGGCCCCCGCGGAGTCGAAGCCGACAGCAGCCAACTTCACGGTGTCATGGAGTTCGACTGGCCCGGCTTCGAACAGTCCTCGATAGGCAGGGTCGGCCCACAGCCGGCGATGCGGCGCCTGCGCCCGCACCCTCCCGTCTTCCAGCCAGATCACCTGGTCGGCGC
>JALZDV010000226.1 GCA_030862345.1 Actinomycetota bacterium
GTTCAGTGCTTGGGGACACAGGACGGCAACCGACGGGGTCAGCTTGCCCGTCTGTCATGACTCCTTCACGTGTTAATAACGACGTATTCAGCACCATACGGCATACGGTGCAGCGAGTCAATGGGTCAAATGGCGTTCTGGTTGAAGTACTCGCGTGGGGCCCCGAGCTCAATTTCGGGTGATACCCGCGATCACTGGCGGACAGATCACCCCGATGTTCGCCTTCCCTGGCACGCGCCGCTTTGCCCCCGCTGGGCTATCGCTCTCTGCCACGCTGAACCGTGAAACGGTGACGACAGAGTTCCACGTGGTCTCGCCGGAGTAACGGCACCGAGGGACAGATCGGAACGCCGGCACCAAAGCCATACGGTGGCGGCGATGGTCACCATCGAGGGTGTCGACGGGGAGTGCGCCCCTTCCGGAGCGCGACGCAGCCACGGATACGAGCGTCGGGCTGAGCTGCTTCAGGGCTTCCTGCACCTGGCCCCTGTCTTGATCTGTCTCCGATTCCTCGCTCCCGCGGCAGTGTGACGAACGCGGGAGCCGGCTATGGTGCGGCGCTATCATCCCCGTTGCGCACGCGTACTCCAGCAGGGCTGCCATGACCGACTCGTTTCCTTCTAGCCACCCGTCTCGACTCCCACTCTCCCGCACCCCGCTGATCGGACGGGAGCGTGAGCTGGCGGTGATTCGCGAGCTGCTTCTTCGAGATGATATTCCTCTCCTGACCCTGACCGGTCCTGGTGGCGTTGGCAAGACCCGGCTGGCCATCGCGGTCGCCGCGGGCGCGGCCAACGTATTCCCGGATGGGGTGTGGTTCGTCGCCTTGGCCCCGATTGCCGACCCCTCGCTGGTCCCCACCACCATCGCCGAATCCATCGGCCTCCCTGACGTCGGTGGTTCCCCGCTCGCCGAGGGCCTAGCCGCGTACTTTGGCGACCGGCGGCGGCTGCTGGTCCTGGACAATTTTGAGCACGTCGTCGAAGTCGCCCCCCTGGTGGCCGGACTGCTCGCGGCCTGCCCGAACCTGTCCGTGTTGGTCACCAGCCGGTCTCGCCTGCATCTTTACGGCGAGCATGACTACCCGGTGCCACCGTTGATGCTGCCGGAGGCAGAGGTCGGTACGTCCGCAAGACAGCGAGGCGGCCAGCCGGTGATCCAGGACGTCGCGGAATCGGAGGCCGTGCAACTGTTCGTGGCCCGTGCACGGGCGGTCCGGCCCGACTTCGGTCTCAGTGATGCCAACGCGCCCGCGGTCGCCGAACTCTGCCGCCGCCTCGATGGGTTGCCGCTGGCCATCGAGTTGGCCGCAGCGCGGGTCAACGTCCTGTCACCCCCGGCGATGCTCGATCGCCTGGAACGGCGGCTTCCTTTGCTGACCGGCGGACCTCGGGATCTCCCCGCCCGCCTGCAGACGATGCACGATGCCATCGCGTTGAGCCACGATCTCCTGAGTGAGCAGGAGCAGATCGTCTGGCGCCGGCTTTCCGTTTGCGCCGGCGGATGCACCTTGGACGCAGCGGAAGCTATCGCCGGTGGGCCCGATCTCGGCGCCGACGTGTTCGAGGTCATCGCCTCGCTGACTGACAAGAGTCTGGTGCGGCAGTACGAAGGTCCGCACGGCCTGCCTCGCTACGTGATGCTAGAAACCGTCCGCGAGTTCGGCCGGGAGCGGCTCGAGTCGAATGGTGAGGGCGAGTCGATCCGGCGACGGCACGCGGACCATTTCGTCGCCTTCGCCGAGGCGGTTGGCTCCACCCTCTGGGACCTTGCCGACCCCAGGCCCGCGCTTCTGCGCCTCGACGCCGAGCAGGACAACCTGCGCGCTGCGCTGGTCTGGGCGGCCGAACGCGGCGAAGACGTGATGCTGATCAGGCTGGCCGTGGCACTCAGAGTGTTCTGGTGGCTGCGGGGCCGGCTTGGCGAAGGACGAACCTGGGTCGATCGCGCCGCCATTGCTGTCGGCCGAGGGGACATCCCCATACCCCTGCAAGCCGCCGCCTTCCTGGCGGCCGGGTGGTATGCCCGTTTTCAGGGGGACAATGAGCGCGCTGAGATGCTTTCCCAGGCGAGTCTGGCACGGTTTCGGGAGGTGGACGACGCCGTGAACATGGCCGAGGCGCTAGAGGTGCTTGGCTTTGCCGCCGAGGACCGCGGTGACTTCCGGCT
>JALZDV010000330.1 GCA_030862345.1 Actinomycetota bacterium
GCGCAGAGCAAGCCGGACCAGGCGCTCGACCTCAGCCGGCGCGTCGCCGAGCTGGCCACTCCGATCCAACGGCGCGCCCACACGATCAGGCTGCGCGGCCTGCGGACCCACCAACCCGACCTCCCCGCTCTCGACCAGTTGATCGCAGTTCTCGAACCCGAGGCGCAACCGACCTGACCACTGCCGGACTCGAAACCGCCTCAGTTGGCTGAGGTGTGCCGGAGGACGGCGACGACGAAGACGTCCCAGACCCGGCGGGGCAGCTCCTGGCCCGTCTTCGGAAGCGTCAGCAGCTCGGCGCTGGGGATCTCGTTCGCGAGGGCCTCGGCGTTGCCGATCGGGAAGAACGAGTCCTCGTCTCCGTGCACGACCAGCGTCGGGGCGGTGATCTCGCCGAGGCGCTCGCGCCAGCGGTCGCCGGAGTCCAGGGCGGCGAACACGCTGGCGAACTGGTTCGCGCGGTGGATCTTCCGCGGGTCTGCCCCCTCCGGCGCGGCATCGACCGTGCGGTCGAAGATGCGCCCCACGTTCTCGCGTACCTCCGCCTCGTCGAACGGGTCCGAGCCCGCGAAGTGGCGCCGGGTCTCGACCAGGTAGTCGATGACGGCGGCCCGATCGGACCAGTCGGGCTCGGGTGTGTTCATAAGGTGGGACATCAGCCGTGGCGCGTGCTCAGGAAGGTCCGGATCGTTGGGGCCCGGTGCGGTCGGTCGCGTCGCGACCAGCGTGAGCGAGGCGACGCAATCACGCTGGTCGAGAGCCAAGAGCTGGGCGATCCACCCGCCGGCGCCGAAGCCGACGACGTGCGCGCGCGGCAGGTCGAGGGCATCGAGCAGGCCGGCAGCGTCGGCGACCAGGTCGCGCAGGGTGTATCGCGGGGCGTCCGGGTCCACCGTGGTGGAGCGGCCGGTGTCGCGCAGGTCGTACCGGACGACGAACCGGGGTCCCGCGGCGAGGCGCTCGCAGAGATCGTCCTGCCAGGTGAGCATCGAGTTGCCGACCAGCAGGATCGGCGGGTCGGCGGGGTTGCCGAACGTCTCCACGCAGAGGTCGACGCCGTTGGCGCGGAAGATACGTTCTCGCCGGTCGGGATCGCAGCGCGCGGTGGCTCCTGTTCGCGGGTGCTCTTCGGTCACGGTCTCTCCTCTACGACGGGTCCTCCCTGTCAGACCGCCGCCGGCCCCGGAACTCATCGTTTGCCAACTCGGAGAGGAACCTGCATAGCCACCCGCAGAGTCATCCTCCAGGAGCTCACGAGCGTCGACAGCTTCGTCGCGGGGCCATCCGGCGGGCTGGAGTTCTTCGACGCGGTCTCGGACTACAGCGAGGTCGACCAGGACAACCTGTCGCTCCTCGGCGATGTCGACACCATCCTGCTGGGTCGTGAGACATACCGGATGTTCGTCGAGTACTGGCCCACCGCCGAGGGTGAGCCGGTGGCGACGCGGTCAACACGATCCCCAAGATCGTGTTCTCGTCGACGCTGGACAGTGGGCCGTGGGGCCGCTGGGAGCCGGCGCAGGGCCGGGCTGGTGGACGAGATCCAGCTGCGCGTGATCCCGATCGTCCTCGGCAGCGGTCGGAGCCTGGTCACCGCGGACACCGGCGGTTGCAACCTCGATTTCCTGGAGGCGAAGCCGTACACGTCCGGTGTCGTGTCGCTGCGCTACGCAGTTGCCCGCAGCTGATGTTTCGAGACGAGACGCTGTGCGAGGGCCGTGAGCGTGACGGGCATCCTGACCGGATCCGGGCATCAGCCGGGGGACTGCAACTCTGCATGGGCCGCCGGGGTGTGCCCGATCGCGGACCGGAAATCACGGGTCAGGTGGGCTTGATCGGCGTATCCGAGGTCAGCGGCGACCCTCACCCACGACACGCGCTGGCCATCTCGGACCTCTTCGGCCGCGTCCAGAAGCCGGTATCGGTGCAGCACCCAGGTCGGCGACATGCCCGCGTAGTGCAGGAACATCCGTTGCAGGCTCCGCGGGCCGACACCGGCCTCGCGGCAGAGGTCGCCGAGCCGGCGCAAG
>JALZDV010000307.1 GCA_030862345.1 Actinomycetota bacterium
GCGTAATGCCGGGCAGCGGCTTGAGTGGACGCCCGGAGCGCCGCAGAATCCGGTGGAAAGCCGCATTCGGTGAGCCAGGTCGCCAACATCTGGTGGCCGCCGTAGGTGAGTACCGACTCGGGATGGAACTGCACGCCCTCGATCGGCAGGCTGCGGTGCCGGATCGACATGACGATCCCCCCCGGCGTACGGCCGGTGACCTCGACCACGTCGGGGAGGCTGTCCTCGGCGGCCGCCAAGGAGTGATAGCGCGTGGCGGTAAACGGCGTGGGCAACCCGGCCAGGACACCACGCCCCTCGTGGACGACCGCACTAGTACGCCCGTGCAGGAGTTCCGGTGCCCGAGTCACCTTGGCGCCGAAGGCAACGGCGATCGCCTGGTGCCCGAGGCAGACCCCCAGCAGGGGAACCTTTCGGTCGGCAGCCGCGCACACCAGTGGCACACTGACACCGGCTGCCTCAGGACGACCGGGTCCCGGCGAGATCAGAATTCCGTCGATGTCCAGCGCGTCCAGGTCCGCGACAGCGACGTCGTCGTTACGGCGTACGACGCATTCGGCCCCGAGTTGGGCAAGGTACTGCACGAGGTTGAACACGAAGCTGTCGTAATTGTCCACGACGAGGATCCGCGCCTTGGCGGCCGGCACGCAGGATCACTCGACCGTGATGTCGTTGAATGGCAAGGACGGTTCGATCCACGGGAACACTACGAACAGCAGCAGGGCGCTGACCGCGGCGATCAGCAGCAGACTGCCGGCCAGCTTGCCGGGCAGACCCCCAGGCAGCTTCCGCCAGATCCAGGAGTACACGGCTAGACCTCCGTCAAGGCAGGCGGACCGTCGGGATAGTCGACCTTGGAGAGGCCGGGACCTTCCAGGACGGCGTGGATGATCAGGCGCTGCTCGTTCGAGAACTTCGGATGGCAGGTCGTCAAGGTCAGGTAGGCGGCCGTGGGGTCGACGCTCGCGTCATCGGCCCCAGGAATCGGGAAGATCACTTCCACATCTTGCGGCGCGACGATCTCCATCCCGGGGATACCGCTGGGATCTGCGTCGTAGTCCCCGGTGGCTGGATCCCCGAGCACGCGATAGGTGAAGTAGGTGTCGACGGTCTCGATGACCACGGCATCGCCGGGCTTGAGCACATCCAGGTCGATGAACGGCGAGCCCTTGCCGGTCCGATGTCCGGCCAACGAGAAGTTGCCCAGCTCACCCGGCATGGCCGAATCGACGTAGTGGCCGGGGCCCTGGCGCAGTGCATCGGCAGTCGTGCCCTCGACGACGACACGCACGTAGTCCGCACCCAGCACCGGGATCCGGATGAAGGCGAAACCGTCACCCAGCGGGATCTGCGACAGACCGCCGCCGGGCAGATCCGGTCCGAGGGTGGGGTCGTCCTCCCAGCCCTGCAGAAGCTCGTCGGTCAGTTCCTCCTGCCGCTGATCGGTCATCAGGTCGGTGACGAACAACTCGTAGACCACGAACAACAGGACGACGAGCCCGCCGGTGATGAGGGTCTGGCCGAGCCCCCGGATCCCGGTACGGACGAGCTCGCCGCGTCGGCGGAGGCGTCTCGGTACGGAATCGGCTGCGCCAGCTGCCTTCTGGGGAGCCGGGTCAGATTGCTCGGGGGCGGCTTGATGCCGGCCAGAACGCAGCCCGCGCGACTGCGGTGCGACCGTTGGCCCGTCGTTCGGATAGGGGTAATCGATGCGCTGGATCTCGGCTGTGTCGCGCTCGTCGAAGGGAGCCCGCTCATCCCAGATCGGCCGCTCCCGGGCTGGAACTTCTGGACCGGCCCCTCCGGCGCGGTCGGTGCGCATCGCTTCTCCGTCCACCCCTTGCTGCTCAGGCCCCTCGCGCATACCGCAGCGTCAAAGGGCCATCGTAGGCGGGGAGGACAAGGTCAGCCTGATCCTGAACGCTGAACTCCAGGCCGAAGCTGCGTACCGCCTGGGTCAGCAGCGCGACGCCCGTGGAGCCCTCCAGCGCCGTACGGATGTCGTCCGGGTCACCGATGGCATCGATGCGGTACGGAGGCGAGTACGTACGACCCTGCAGCAAAAGGGTGTTCCCGACGCACAGCACAGCGCTGGTGGCAACGATCCGCTCGCCCATGATGGTCACCGCGTCCACGCCCGAGGCCCACAGCGCGTTCACCACCGCCTGAATGTCGGACTGGTGGATCACGACGTCGTCGGGTCTCGCGCCGGGGGGTAGTTCGCCACCGGCTTCGCGAGGGGCGTCGTCGAGCGTGATCGTCACCCCTGAGCCGTGCACGGCGGTCAATCCGGCTGAGACGGCCCCGACTTCGGCGACCTCTCCGGCGATGCCCGCCCCGGCATCCAGGTCCTCGGCGCGGGAAAGCGCGGCCTGCACCTGCTCCTGCAGGTCGGCCAGGGTGCGAGACTGCTGATCCGTGCGTCGTTGCAGGTCATCGATCAGACCGAGGAGCCGAGTCTCTGGGCCGGCCCGTAGGGTCGTTCCGCGCGCAGTGATGGCGGTGGTGGCGAACAGCAGGCCCATCAGCACGGCGCTGGCCACTGCCAGGGCCCGCCAGGCCGATGACCGTCGCATGCTCCTCCTGCCTAGCTGGGTTGCAGTGGGCTGACGCAGTCCACCGCACGCGAACTACGCTAGTACGGCGGCCCGTACTCCGAGTGGCGCGGCGCAGGAAGGACGAACCCAGCGATGCCCAAGTCGAAGGTCCGCAAGAAGCCGGCCTACACCCCACCCGAGGACATCCTTCCCGGCGCTGCAGCCCGGGCACGCGCCCGGCGGCCCAGCCCGCGTTGGTTCGCACCGGTGATGGTCGGCCTCATGCTGCTCGGCCTGTTGTGGATCGTTGTCTTCTACGTCGCCGGCGACAAGATCGCCCTCATGAACAGCCTGGGACCATGGAATTTCGCGGTCGGGTTCGCTGCCATGGTCATCGGTTTGGCCATGAGCATGAAGTGGCGCTGAACACTCCGGCGCAGCGTCAGAGGCCTAGGAACGACACTCTTGTAATTATCCCCAGCTGTGGACGTGCCTGGGGATAGAGCCCACATTCACGATCAACTATCACTGTGTGTGATGACGATTGGATCCACAGGGATGTGGACAAATCGAGTGGTTCGACAAAGTGCAGGCTGACGCATTGGTCCGAGCGCAGGTCACCGGGGTCAGGTCAGCAGCTCTCCGATCGTCGCGTTGTCCAGCCCGCCGCCTTCACATCTTGTCTGCAGGCCGGATCGGATGCCGGCACGCTGCATCCGGCGGATCAGCGTGGGGACATGGGTGGACAGGTCCACCGAGTGAGTCCGGGCTGGACCGCCCCGCGCCTGCCGACGGGGCTACGTACCGCGGGGCACATGACGGCGTCAGGCATCACTCCGAGGGTAGGCGAGCACCTGCGAAACTGGCACCGTGACCATGTCGAGTCCGCCGAACCCGGGGCACCCGCCAGACCCGCAGGGAATGCCGGATCGGCAGTTGGTGCCTTCCTCGAGGCTCGGCTGGGCTCCGCGGCTGGTCGAGACCGGGTTGGCAGCACTGGGCGGGCTCGTCATGACCGGCCTGGGGTTCACCGTGGATCCGACCGGGCGGTGGCTGGTCTGGGGTGCGGGGCTGCTGCTGTTCGGGATCGCGGCGCTCGACCTGGCGATCAGGCCGCGGCTGCAGGCTGACACGTCCCGGCTGGTCATCCGAACGCTCACCGGCCAGACCGTAGCTATCTGGCCGCAGGTCGAGATGAACCTGCGTCAACACCAGCGCTTCGGCCGCAGTGTCGCCACCCTCGAACTCGATATCGACGACAAGCTCATCGTCCTCGGTCGTCGCGAATTGGGCACCGACCCCGGGGAAGTCCTGGCGCAGCTGATCGACCTGCGCGGCTGAGCCCGACCGTGACGGTTCTGCGCATAACCGCGGACTCCAGGGCCCACGGCTGACGGTTATGCGCATAACCGCGGATACCAGGGCCCACCAAGTGTCCGGTCAGCCGAGGAGCAGGGCCA
>JALZDV010000325.1 GCA_030862345.1 Actinomycetota bacterium
GAGGATGTCGATTCGTGACCACGGTGACGTCGTCGCCGGACCGCTGCAGGTGCTGGCCCAGCTTAAGGGTGAGCTCCTCGACCCCACCTCGGTGCGGGGCGAACGCGCTGGGCACCAGCCAGATCCTCATCCGACACCGTAGGCATGGCTCGCCGCCGCCATATCCGAACCGGTGATGCGCATCTGGTGGGAGACATTACGTGGGTTTGACGGCACGTGCGTAGATGGTGTTCCCCTCAGGCGTGCCGGCTCTGCGGTCCAAGGCGGCGCAAGCATCTGTCACGGGAAGCGACAGCAGGCGAAGCGCGATGGGGGTCTCGACGCGTGCATAGAACTCGTGCGCGAGTGTGCCCCACCGCCCGAGCCACGCACTCACTTCGAGAACGGTGAGGCCGCTGTCTTCCAACAGGGCACGCATCCGCTCGGGGGAGTAGCCCTGCCGTACATGACCGGCATTGATTCGCCAGGCGTCCGCGTCGGGCACAGCGTGCACCCTTCCCGATCGCGTGAGCCAACGGTCGCGGGGGACATGCACGAGAAGGTGCCCACCGGGCTCGAGCGCCCGGACCAGTTCCCCGACCGCCGCTTTGTCGTCGACGATGTGCTCCAGTACGTCGAAGGCTGTGATCAGGTCAAATGATCGAGGCTCGAGATCCGCGAAATATCCCACCCGAAAAGTCACCCGGTGCTGGTACTTCCTAGGCCGTGCTGCGATGCAAGCGGCAACGGCCGCCGCGTCCATGTCGACTGCCGTTACGTTCGCCTCCGGATACCTGTCAGCGAGCCAATAGACGAACGTCGCGTCCTCGGCACCGGCGTCGAGTATGTTGCGTGGTAGCAAGCCGAGCTTAGGCATCTCAGCGTTGAGCCGACGCATTTTCAGTCGCTTGCCGACGTACGGTTCGCCGATCGCCCTGCGGACGGCCTGTTTGGTGTGTTGCTTCAGGTGACCTGCGTGCATGCAGTCAGCGTGCCAGACCCCGGGTTCGCAGGTGCCAGCTCAGTCCGGCGGGCTTTCTGAGTTAACACCGTGTGTCTCCTTGGGACTTCCGGCGGTGATGTCAGCGCTTCCCGCGCTTGTGATGTCGCTCATTGTCTCAGCTGGCGCGGACGACGGGTGCCGCTCCAACGGCCAGAGCGGTCTAGAGACGGGCTGCAGAACCACCGGAGCTCAGTAAGGTTGCCGATCGTGGCGACGGCGAAGGATGTCTTTCGCGCAATCCGGGCTGTTCCTGCTCGTGATCTCGGTTACGCGGCTGCCCGCCTCCCGTTGGAGGTGGCTGCCTCTCGACAGCTCTCAGCACTCCCTCGGGTAGAGCTCGCCGAACTGACCGGCCCGGTTTCCTACCAAGCGGTCGTCGCACCAGCGAGCACTCGTCACGGATGGAGTCTCGGTGCTGCCGAGCAGATCGTCATGCAGGCGGTAGTAGCGGGTCGAGGTGTGCGGTCGGCCTTCGAGATCGGCACCTTCAACGGTGGAACAACGCGTGTCCTTGCCGAGGCCGTGCCCGACGACGGTCGCGTGGTGACGATGGATCTTCCGCCCGCGGACTTTGAAGCGAGTCAGCGGCCGGTGGGATTCGTCGGTTCCGAGATCGGTGCTGCTTACCGAGATTCACCGGCCGCAGCGCGGATCACACAACTGCTTGAGAACTCGCTGACCTTCGACGTGGTGGAGCACGCAGCCGGCTACGACTTGGTGCTGGTTGACGGCGGACATGACTACGTGCACGGGGTGGCCGACACGCGCACCGCCTTGCAGCTCGTAGCACCCGGCGGCCTCGTGGTCTGGGACGACTTCGAACCGTACTGGCACGGGTTGGTTCGCGGGATATGTCAGGAAATGCTGGGCCGGCGACTCTGCCGACTCGCTGGCACGGCTTTCGGCGTGTACGTCAACGAAACAGCAGATGGGATGCCTGGTGACCGATCCGGCGATTGACCGGGCCGAGTTGCAGCGCCGTGCCGTCTCCGGCTCTCTCTGGACAGCGATGCACGTCCTGGTCTCTTTGCCGATCGCGTTCGTCGCGAATGCCGTGGTGGCCCGAATCCTCGGCGTTTCCGAGTACGGCAGGTTGGCATTCCTGACTGCGCTACTGGTCACCGCCGGGCAACTGCTGAATCTCGGCTCGTCGAACGCCACGATCCAGTTCGGCGCCGCGGCGCACGCCCAAGGTCGAGTGAATGGCGTGAACGTCTTGCTGCGCAAGGCTCTCAGCCTGCAGTTGCTCCAAGCACCGCTGCTCATAGCTATCGCGGTCGTTGTGTTGCAGGGCTCGCCGAGCTATCTCATCCTTGCCGCGGCCACGGGTATAGCGGCGTCGGCACTGCTGGGGACGTCCAGCTTGGCGCTCACGGTCGAAAGCCGCACCGGGGTCGGCGCACGCATCGCAATCGTGTCAAACCTGTTCGTGCAGGTTGCCGTCGTTGCGGCGGCAATCCTCTTTCATAATTCCGCCGGTGTGTGGTCGGTCCGAACTGGCGTCGTCGGCTTGCTGCTCGGCCTGTGCCTGATCCCGCTGGCTGCTCATCGCCGCCGCGCGTGTCTGCTCCCGGCAGTTCCTCGGCGCTTTCCTGACGGGTACTGGCCATTCGCCTTGAGCATCGGCTCCGCGACCTTCATCGGCACGCTCGTGTTTTCCCGTTCTGAGATCTTTCTCCTGCAGTGGCTTTCCACACCGGTCGCCGTCGGTCTATTTGCCTTGGCTTACGGCATCGGGACACATCTCACTGCACTTTCCGGTGTGCTGCTGGGTCCGCTCATTCCGACGGTGGCCGGACTCGTGGCCACCGATCCCACAGCCGTGAGCCGCGCCTACCGGCGAGTCCTCGGCGCCAGCAGCGTCTTTGTGGGCTTCCTGACCGCCGTGCTGTTTCCTCCGGTCTTCGTCTTGGTCCCGCTGATCTATGGCAAGCAGTATGTCGAGGTACCTCGGCTGCTACTGGGATTGGGATTGGCGGCTTTCCTTACGATGCTGGTCAGCCCGACATACGCCTTCGTGACTGCCCGACGGCGTGGGAGCACACTGATCCGAATCAACGCCATAGCGCTAGGCGTCGACGTCGCGCTTGCGGTCCCACTGATCCTGCTCTGGGACGCTGCGGGAGCCGTGATCGCCAACGTGGCCGGAGCAACGGTGGCATCCGCACTGCTGGTGTCCGACGAACTGCGGTCGCAAAACGCCGGGTGGAAGACCGTCGCCGCCCCACTTCGTACCTGGTTGGCTGCAGCGGTAGTCGCTGTCGCAGTGATCGCCATCAGTGCGGTCTCACCCATGCCCGCCATATCCACGGCCGCAGCGGCCATGGTGGTCGGCTGTGTCGGCTGGTTCCTGTCACTTCGCCTCGTCCGTGGCGGTCTCGACACCGCCGATCTGCTAGCCCTAACGGCAGCGCTCCCAGGGCGGTTCGCGCGCGGGTTTGAGCGGTTGCTGCGTCGGCTGATCCCTACCCGTGACAACGTGCCAGTCACAGGCGACGGGGCTGATTGATAGTGCGCGTGCTGATGGTGAGGTCAAGTGACGACGTAATACCTGGGGGTCATCGCGTTCAACGTGACCAGACGGCGCGTGCTTTACGAGCAGTGGGCGTACATGTCACCGAGACGACCGAGATTCTCCCGTCACTGGCCGAGGTCGATGTCGTACACGGCTGGTTGCCAGACCTCCGGACAGTGCGGATGGCAAGGCAGTGCGGTGTTCCGGTCGTGCTGTCCACCATCTACTGGCCATCCGATCGTTCCGTGCCCAGCCCATGGTCGACGAGGCTGCGGTACGCGTCTGCGTTAGCGTGGCACGCGCTGCGCCGCGAACATGCCCGTGCTGCGCGGGAAGTTCTCTCATCCAGCATCTATATGGCGTTGCTCTGCGAATCGGCCGATCTCCTCCTGCCCAACAGCCGGCCCGAGGTCGAGCATCTCGTGCGGGAACTTGGAGTCAGCACCCCATGGCGCGTCGTTCCGAACGGCGCCGATCCGGAGGTATTCAGCAATCAGGGAGCGCCATCATGGGAGGAACGCTCGGGTGTCATCTATGTCGGCCGGATCGAGCCGCACAAGAACACCCTGTCCCTGATTCAAGCGATGCGCCAGATAAACCTCGACCTGACCATCGTCGGCGAGCCGCACCCCCACCACCCCGACTACGTGCGGAGATGCCATCGCGCGGCGGGGCCGCACACACAGTTCATGTCGGCACGCCCCCAGGACGTGCTCCCAGACCTGCTCAGACGAGCCCGTGTGCATGTCCTGCCGTCCTGGTATGAGACGACCGGTCTGGTATCGCTCGAGGCCGCGCTCTGCGGCTGCAATGTCGTATCGACGTCTCTCGGTCATGCTACGGACTATCTTGGCCCTGCTGCCTGGTATTGCGACCCCGCGAGTCAGCGCAGCATCCGCGCAGCGGTTCTGGCGGCTCACGACGCGCAACCCCGAGGTGACCTGGCCAAACGCATCCGTGACCGGTTCACCTGGCAGCACGCCGCCGCCTCCACCTTGGGTGCGTACGAACAGGTGCTGGCAGCAAGGAATCGACTCTGGCGGCATGAATGACGCGCTTTGGTCGGAAGAGGGTGACGTGGGCGACGATTGCCACCCGCAATCCGATGGGGCAGCAGCACTACGAGACCGAGGTTCAGAAGGCCATCACCGCCCTCGCCGACTCCCGGTTCGACTTCCATGGCTTGCGGGTGACGTCGCTTCGTAGCGACATCGACGGCGCGCGCCGCACGCCGGTAGGACTCAACGAGCGCGCGCCCTTTCTGGTGGCGCTCGCCGTTGGAGCAGCGACGTACCGAACGACCGCGCTGGTGCACCGCTTTGACCTGAGACTGCCGCCGCATCCTGGACCGGAAGTCATCACAGCGCACGACCTCCCGCCCGCACGCTTCGACGACGAGGGTGGCCTGCCACGCAGCATCGCCGCCGGAGCTCGGCGGGCTCGGGTGGTGATCGCTCCCTCCGAGTTCGCAGCCGCCGAACTGCGCGACCTGCTCGATGTCAGTCGCATCAAGGTGATCCCGTACGGGCTCAGCGCGCCCTACGACGATCCCCGTCCAGCCGAGCGGCGGGTGTTGACCGGGCTCGGCATCGATGGACCGTTCCTGGTCCATGCGGCCGGTGCGTCGGCCCGCAAGAATCTGGATGGTCTCGCGGCCGCATGGAAGATCATCTCGGCCCGCGAGCCGGATCTGCGACTCGTGCTCTGCGGCCCGCCCGATGCGCGACGAGACGACACGTTCGCCGGATTGTCGAACGTGATCAAGACTGGGCGCCTCCAGCCGGACGTGGTAGCCGGCGTCATGTCCCATGCCGAGGTGGTCATCGTTCCGAGTACCTATGAGGGATTCGGACTGCCGGCGTTGGAGGGCATGGCGTGTGGCCGACCGGTCGTCGCGGCAGCCCGAGGTGCCCTGCCGGAGGTCTGCGCTGATGCTGCACTCCTCGTTGAGCCAGACGGGAAATCGCTGGCCGCCGGTATCGCGACGATCCTGACCGATGACGAGGAGCGCAACCGGCTCATGACCGCCGGTCCTCGCCGTGCTGCAAGCTTCTCGTGGGATGTCGCAGCGAGGCGACACCTAGAGGTTTACGCGGAGGCTCTGGGGATGTGAGGCGAAGGAGCAACGGCTATGCGGCCGGGTCGCCCCGCCAGTGTTCTGGCAGGCTGCGCGCATGTGGCTGCGAGCGAAGCGGCGCTTGTGGACCTACCTCCATCCGGCAGACCATCCTCGGGCCACCTACATCGGCAACGACCGGTTGCTCGTCAAGAGCAACCAGGGGCCGCTGCCGGTATCCTCGCTCGACCTGAGCTTGATGCCGTTTCTTGCCCTGCACGGCACGTTCGAGGACGAGTTGGTGCACTGGTTGCGGGCAAATCTACGGCCCGGTGGCACCTTCGTCGATGTCGGAGCGAATATTGGCTGGTTCACGGTGATCGGAGCCAAGGCAGTCGGGCCGAACGGTTCGGTCGTGAGCCTCGAGGCCGATCCCCGAAACTACGAACTGCTCCTTGACAACATCACCATCAACTATGTCGCGGAGTGGGTGACGGCACTGAACGTCGCGGCTTGGCACACATCTGGCGTGGTCAGCATGCACCGTTCGGCGAAGTTTCGCGGAAACAGCTCCATCTCGGTGCCGAACGACGCGTATCGGCGGCGGTTTCCCGGGGATGCCCACGAGCTGATCGAGGTAGAAGCGACCCGCCTCGATGACGCTCTGCGCGACTGGGAGAGCATCGACGTCCTGAAGATGGACATTGAGGGTGCCGAGGTCGATGCGCTAGCCGGCATGTCCGAGCTGCTTGCGGGGGAACGAGTCAAAGCGCTGGTTCTGGAGATCAATCCCGCGGCCGCAGGTGCATCGTGGCCGCGACTGATCGACTGGCTGCGCGAGGTGGACTCCGTTGGGTGGGGTGCTGTCGACATCACCACGGGCCGAGGGCTTTTCGATCGAGACGCTCACGTCAGGCGACGACTTCGCCAACGTCGTCCTGAGCAACAACAGTCAATCCGGCCCTGGCGCGCCATCTCGGTAGCGCAGTACCCGCGCCGGGATGCCTCCGACGATTGCCCAAGCGGGTACGTCGCTGGTGACGACGGAGTTGGCCCCGACAACCGCGTGATCACCGATAACGACCCCTCTGGTGATGGTCGCCTTGGAGCCAATCCACACGTCGTCGCCGATGTGAACCTGGCTTACCTGCCTGCCCTGGATCCGGATGGGGCGCCCTGGGTCTGTGAAGCGGTGGTCGTGGTCGCGGATGGACACCAGCTCGGCAATCAGACAATCCTGGCCGATCCGCACACTGTCATGGGCGGCCAGGGTGACGTGGTGTCCGAGGATCGTTCGATCTCCCAGGACGATCTCCCCATTGCTTTCGACCGTGAGGTACCTGTCCAGTACGCAGTTGGCGCCCACAACGAGCCTTCCATTCGTGCCCAGGCGGATGCTGAGACCGGGCTGCACGTCGCTGCGCGGGCCGAAGCGGACCCCGGGATAGCGCAGCCTGGCTCGAGCCAGCCGAGCCCGGCGCAGCGCGGCAACCCCGACCCGTCGTACAAGCACGGGTGTCACCCGCGTGCCCTCGAGGATGACGTCGTTCGCAGGACCTCGCCGAACTGCCTGGCTCGCTCATCCCAACCGACCGACGATGGAAGGCGCTGCGGCTTAGAAGCGTCATGGAGCGCGGCTATCACGCCGTCCACGAAGCCGGACCGGTCGGTTGGCACCCAGCCATCGACAGCCAACGCTTGGAATCCCGAAGTCGGAGTAGCCACCACCGGCCGACCGGCCGCAGCATATTCGTACGCCTTGATCGCATCCAGCGACAGGGTGAAGGCGGTTACCAGATGCGGGCAGATCAGTACGTCGAAGGCGCGCATCCATGCGGGCACCTCGGTGTGGGCCACAACCCCGACCCGGCGTACGCCCGCGGCGTCCAGGCGGGACCGCGAAGCTGGGTCGAGGACGTCCGGCCCGACCAGGTGCACCGTTCCCAGAGCCGAGGATTGGGCTAACTCCAAGACCAGGTCAACGTCCAACCGTTCGGCATGCAGCGTCCCGACATAACCGACATGCGGACCGGCACCGGTCAGGGTAACCGGTACGACGTCGCGCCAGTTAGCCAGATCTACGCCATTGCGTACGACCGCAGGGTTCGTCCCGTACCTCTGCTTCCAACGACTGGCCAGTTCGTCGCTGCACACGACCGTCCTCGCCCGCGTACTGAGCCATTCCTCCGCGGCGATCAGCCGCCGGCGGATCCGATCGTCGAGGAGCGAGGATCGCCAATCGTCGGTGACGTCGTATAAGGCAGGCTGCCCCGAGCGGGCGACCCACCGGCCCAGCGGGGCATCGTTGATCCACATTAGGTCGACGTCGCGAAGCGGTCCGCGTTGCAAGGTCGACCCGAGCAGTCGAAGTCCGCCCGCCCGCTTGGGAATCTTAAGCGCCGGCCGGATTGTTGTGATGCCGGGCTCGGGGTGACCGATCGCGCCGGGAGCCCAGTCGGCGGGCTCGACGAAGGTGATGCGTTCGACGATCCCCTGCTCAAGAAGTTGGCTGGCCAGGTGCTGGTTACGGCGCCACACCAGATCCCAGCGTTCGAGCGACAGCACGCCGAGATGCCCGGCTATGGAATGGCTCACGTCGCATCGGGGACGCGCGGCACGGTCTGATCATGGCATAACGCAGCCGGTTCGGGCTCCGCACTCCGGCTAAGCCAGTCGATACGGTTGTCAGGTGAGACTGCGAGACCGGGCCGTCGCGAGAGTCGCGATGGCACCGCTGCAGCTTCGCCACTGGGCGGCGCTGGCGCGAATGATCACGACGTACGAGCGGCCCAGGGCCGCCATACGGCGTTACCTGAGCAACAGCGGCGCTTATCCATGGAAGCCGGCCATCCGCACGCCCACCGGAGTGATCCGTCCGGGCCTGCGCGACTACCACGACCTGTTGACCGTGAACGAGGTGTTCTGCCGACGCGACTACGGTCACGGCCGAGACCTCGAGGTCGTCGTCGACATCGGCGCGAACATTGGCCTCGCCGCGCTGTTCTTCTTGACCCGGGATCGGTCCTGCCGGGTGTACTGCTTCGAGCCGGACCCCGCCAATTCCGATGTGCTGCGCGAGACATTGTCCGGCCTCGAGGACCGATACAGCTTGATCGAGCGGGCCGTGACTCCGCAACCGTCAGCCCATGTTGGTTTCGTCCCGCAGGGCCGGTACGGGCGCTTCGCCCAGGCGGGCGAGGATGCCGTCGAAGTACCAGCTATCGGAATGGCCGAGGCGATTCAGGAAGTCCTCACCGGCGAGCCTCGGGTCGACCTGGTCAAGATCGATACAGAAGGGTCAGAGCTGAAGTTGGTCGAAGCCCTACGGTCTCATTCCGTCATGGCCAAGGTCGGGTCCGTGGTCTACGAGGACAACGATGGACACACCCGCTGGCTCAGAGCTGGAAGTCGGGTTGGCGTACGGAAGCATCGTCGACGGGGCGCGGCCCGGTGACGATGACCTGTCGAACAGCCATTGCTGAATCTCCAAGTGTTGAAGCCGTGGAACCAACCTCGTCCTAGACGTTGACGAGCAGTTGGGTGCTGCTCAATTGTTCGAGCAGGGCGGCCACCTCGGCCTCCAGAGTGACTGGCGCGTCTGGGAATTCCGCCCGCACCAGCCGGACTACGGTGGCTGCATCACCGTGTTGGCAGATCAATCGCCACACGATGCTGCCCGTCGGGTTCAGGGCATGTCGTGTGCTGTCGCGCAGATCGACAAGCAGCGCTTGACTACCGTCCAGGACGTACCCGACGTACGGCGCTCTCCGCAATCCCGCGGCAGAGTCGGGATCAGATCTGACCAACAGTCCTTGCTCAGCCAGCTGGTCGAGGAAGTTCATGACATCGCGGTGCACAGCATCCGGAGCATCCGCGACGCTTTCGGCTGCCGCGCCGGCTATCTGTGCCGCAGAATGCCGTCCGTCCGCAAGCCGCCAGATGCCAGCCGCCGAACCGGTGAGCAGCTGTAGGACGATTCCGTCGTACACCAGGGTTTCCGGGCCGAGATCGATGGACTCCCATTCCGGCGCCGGGTACAGGCGGTCATCGACGTTCATGCCGTCGACCTTCGCACCATCGACCTTCGCACCATCGACGTTCATGCCGCCATGAGTTCGCGGACCTGATGTGCCGCAGCCTCCGCGTCGGAGTGTGCGATTCGGTACGCCGGTGCCTGCTCGACCAGCCGCGCCAGCGCGGGCAGCGGTCCGCCGCGGACGGCCCTCAGTCCGGAGGAGTTCCCGCCCAGGGCGAGCGCCGCCTCGCCCGGACTCAGCCGTTGCACGGAGAGCCGCTCGCCTACGGAGTACTCGGGAAAGATCAGCAGCCGCGGTTGAAGTGGGGTCGCAGGCAGGGGCGATCCACCAAGCTCGGTGTAGCGAATGAGCCACACGTCGTCACCGTAGCGGGCTGCCGCCGATTCGACGGTGTCCCGCAGATGGGCCAGGTCGACCTGGGAGCCCGGTTTCAGGGACAACGGCTTGCGGAAGGGAGTGACCCGCAGCGTGATCGGGTCAACGCACGTGGTCTCGTCAGTCAGATAGGCAAGCCCCGACTCGACCAATCGGACGGTCAGTGTGCTCTTGCCGCTGCCGGACGGGCCGCAGATCACCGCCACGTCGCCCTCCACGCTGCTCACGGCGCCGGCGTGGAAGAGCAGGTTGCCCATGGCGGCCGCGATGGCACTCATGTTGATGTTCGTGATAAGGGCGACAACAGCCGCTCCCAGGGATCCCACCCCTGAGGTCGGGTCCGTCGTCAGCTCGAGCCGTACGGCAGAGCTGTCGTTCGACGCCAATGGAAGTCCTTCGAGGAGTTCGTTGACGTAACAGCCCAGTTCAGGATCGGGGCACCGGACCGAAAAGACCAGTCCGAGCGCATCCCGCGGCAGCAGGTCGGAACCGGTCAGGATGCTCCTACTCGCAGAATGTCAGATTACGCGGGCACGCAGACCTTCTGCTGGGGCTTATTGGGATCAGTTTGGCAGGTTTGATCGCCGAAGCAATCGCCATTGTTCTGGCAGACGGCACCAGGACCGCCGCAGATGCCTCTTCCCGTCGGTCCTGGCCCTGGGTTGTTGCACTTGATGGTCGGGTCATTGCAGCCGCCGGCGCCCTGCCCGTTGTTGAGGCAAAAACCCCCGGGTTCGCCGGGGTCGATGCAGACGCCATCCACACACGTGTCGGGGATGCCACTCTCATTCGGCGGGCAGCAGCCCCCCACGGCACCAGAGCATGGCGTCGCGCCGGTCGGGCATGGGGACACGGCCGCGGCTGGCGTCATCACCGACATCAGGACCGGTGCAGTCCAGGCCACGCCCGCCACAATGCCGCCGCGCTTGAGCGCGTCACGCCTGGAGAACTGACCCTCGGCAGTCGGCTCGACCGGCACCGCTGGGTTTTCGTCGACATGGCGTCGCGCCGATGACTTCGCGCGCTCGTCGAACCAATTCCCCATGCGATATCCCTCTCCACAGAATGGTCGAGCGGAGTGTAGCCAAATGGTCCACGAATTTGACAACAGGATGGCTTCCTCGGGGCTGCGACTACTTTGCGTTGAGGACTTGTCGCTGATCGTGTGCATAGCGCCACCGGCGGGCAAGCAGCTCAAGCACGTCCGGACCGCCGATGGAGACCTCGGAGGCAATGCTGGCATCGCGGACGAGCACGGCGGAGGGGGTGCCTCGAACACCCAAGGCCTTTCCCACACTGAAGCTGGGGTCACGAATCAAGATGCTGGTCAAGCCGCTTTCCCGGATCGCCGCTGGAGGGCTTGGGCTAATGATCAGGATCGGTGTCTCGCTCTCCAGAGCTGCGACGTCGGCCAGAATCCGAGAGCAGAACCCGCATCCGGAATCCCAGAAGAGCAGCACCGTCTCATCGCCGGCCACCTCGACCAACTCGATGGACTGCCCCGCTTCGGTCTGCACGAGCAACCTGGGTAACGGTTCCCCGATGGCCAGGGCTGGCACTTCAGCCCGGATCACCTCCTGATGCGGTGGCGCGGGACTCGGGTTCATTGCGGTGATGACCGAATCGTGCAACTGGCGGATCGCGTCGGCACCGTACGTGCCGGGGGTCGCAATCAAGCCGTCGACGCCGATCAGGAATGCACCCGGCGTGCCATGTGATCCGTACGACGTGGCGACCTCGTGCTGGGCTTGCAGCAGGATCTGAAGCGTGGGCGCAGCACCGAGTTTCGCTCGATTCTCCTCCGCGGTGCCGATGCTGAGGACCACGACCGACAACGGATGATCGCCCGATTGCCAGCTCTCCAGATCAGGAAGCAACTCCGAACAGTTCAGGCAACTGGGACTGACGAAGACCAGAAGGATGGGTCGCTGTTCTGACAGGACGTCAGCGAGGCGGACCACGACGCCGTCGAGATCCGCGAGTTCGAAATGCGGTGCCGGCCGTGGGGTGCCCGCGGCCGTACCCGCCGACTCGAGTGCCTCCAAGCGCAGTAAAACGTCTCCGTACCGGCGCAGCAGGCTCCCGAAAAGCGTGCCCAGAACGAGAACAGCCACAGCAAGGCCGGCGAGAACAGTGGCGAGCGCAAGTTCCCCGGTCGAGTAACTCGCCAATTGCCCCGGCACCGATGGCAGGTCGCCGGCCTGACTCAGCGGGAGTGTGGCCAAGACGAGCAGGCAGCCGTTGCGGGCCACTGTCGGCCACCCGGTGGGGGACGCACTGAGCTGGCCGAAGCAGTGGCAGTCGGGCCGCCGGCCCCGCACCAGGTTGACCACGATGGCCACGGTGAAGGCTCCCAGCAGCAACGCCGACGCCACGGCGCCGAGCGTGGCAGTCGGATCCTCGGTCACCAGCAGGGTGGCGCAGATCAGTTCAGCAGCCGGCAAGCCGGCCGCAACGACGGGGACTAGCGAGGCAGGTACACCGAAATCCTGCACCGCCGCTCGCGAGCCGGATCGATCGAGCAGTTTGGTTGCGGCCGAGATGACGAAGACCCCGGCCAGGAGCAACCGAGCCAGCAAAACAACGAGGTCCACGAGCCGCATTGTGACACCTGGACCGGACGGTCCTGTCGATCAGTGTCGGCTTCGCCGTAGGGCACGAATCGATGACGGCAGGGCGCGTACTCCGTCACCCAGCCTCCGCAGGTAAGCAATGGCCAACGCCGACCTGCTACGCGCCGCCCAAGGGTCGCGCATCCTCAGGATCGCTGGCGGGGGAAACAGCCAACGGCCGACGGCGGGCAACCGCTGTGACCGTGGAAGGCGCGCCAGTTCGTCCAGCCGCAGGGCCGTCCGCGGCGCATGTGCCAGCCGCAGCTTCCACTCCACCGACACTGGCACATGCTGCAACTCGGTCGCCTCGATCAGCCGTCGGCCTTTCTCCGCGAGTTCGAGACCCGCTCGCAAGGCCGGCAGCGCTTCGACGGCCCGGGCCACAGTCAGCACCTCTTTCCAGTCGAGCAGGACCGGACTGTCCAGCAGGCGCGTGAGGTCTCGTCTTGCCTGGGGAGAGCCGCTCGACCGGGCGGTGTTCAACACGGTGAGAACGGCTCTGCTGGCCAGATCTGGAAACCACACGTCGATGTGGGCCAGCTGCGCGGGTAGCCGACGGGCCCACAGAATGCTGAAAGCCCGCTCGGGATCGGTGTCGATGCCCGGAAAGCGATCGTGGACGTCCACCTCGTCGGCGCCGGCCAGGGAGTCGGTTCGTCGTACGGAGATCGCATGATCAGTGCTGGTGCTCCGATTGACTCCAGGGAACACCTCGCGAAGACCATGCGCGTCGAGCACTGCCAGGGCCTGAGCCATCCGACTCGGCGCCACCAGGATGTCGACATCGCCCCAGGAACGCTCACCGGGCGCGTAGAGCCACAACGCGACGGTCGGCCCCTTGATATGCAGGACCGGTACGCCAGCCTGCCCCAACAGATAGCCCACCTCGGCGTGCAGCAACTCACTCCAAGCCTGGGCGGACGGGCTCGCCTGCCCCGGTTGACCCACGATCGAACGGTAGCCTGCGGCACTGAGACGAGGGGGCTGCGATTTCCAGACCAGGGGGCCCGTCAGTCGTGCGGGTCTATCACGGCGGCCGCGATGTGGGGCAGCAAGCGCGAGACCAAGCACTTGCCGCTGCCGGAGCACGGGTGCACCTGGTCATCCCTCGGCACTGGCCCGCAGCCGGCCAGCAAGAGCCAGCTGCTGTCGAGCCGACGGCTGCGGTATCTGACGCGTGCGGGATCGAGGTCATCGAGGTCGAGGTCAGTCGCGCCGGGGATGTCAACCGACACCGACACCAGGAGACGGCTAAGCTGGCAGCCCTGCTGCGCCACCTGAAACCGGACATCCTCGACGTGCACGAGGAGCCCGTAAGTGTTGCGATGCATCAGCTCCTGAGCATCGCCCCTGCCGGTGTGCCGGTGGTGGGTTACACAGCGCAGAACCTGGACAAGCGCTTCCCGCCGCCGTTCGCCCAGTACGAAAGGTCGGCCCTGGCACGCTTGGGCGGCCTCTACCCTTGTAGCCGGCAAGCGGCCTCCGTCGCATGGGGGAAGGGCTTTCGGGGTCACCTCCAGGTGCTGCCTCTGGGGTACGACGCGACCGTTTTCGCGGCCGGCAATCAACGGTCGTCACTGGCCAAGCCACTGCTAGTCCTAGCCGGGCGGTTGGTACCTGAGAAAGGCATTCGCGATGCGGTCGCCGTACTCGCCGCAATCCGCCGACGCCTACCGGCCCGCCTGGTGCTGGTGGGCAGCGGAGCGGAGCTCGACGCAGCCAAGTCCGCGGCAGTCGCCGCTGGAGTTGGCGGAGCCGTGACACACCGGCCCTGGCTCGGGCCGACCGAACTGGCCGAGGTGTATCGGCAGGCCCATATCGTGCTGGCGCCCAGCCGCTCGACTACCCGCTGGGTCGAGCAGTTCGGACGGGTTGTGACCGAGGCGCAGGCCAGTGGCGCGGTGGTCTGTGGCTACTCCACCGGAGCCCTCCCGGAGGTCGGCGGAGCGGCAGCGGTGCTGGTCGCCGACGGCGCCACCGGAGAAATGGCCGACCGCATTCACCAGATCCTCAGTGACCAGACAGCGTGGACGCAGCGCAGCACCCTAGGCCTCGCGTCGGCGGCGACCAGAACGTGGCCGGCGATCGCGCAAGCGCAGCTGGCCTTCTACGAAGAGGTGATGCGCCAACCGCGACCCGGTCGACTCGGCGCGCCCGACAACGCATCACGACGCGAAGCGCTCTACCGATACGGGCCGCCGGCCGTCGCCGGCGACGTACCTCGTCCTTTCGCTGTTCCGGTGCTGCGAGACCTCGGTGCTGCTCAGGTGAAGCTCGGCCAGGCCGTCGATGCGGTCACCGGCGCAGGTCGGCGGACTGTTCAGCGACTTCGCGCACGCGTCAGCGATCGGTAGACCGCCAGCATGTTGGCTGACGCCCGGGCCGGTGAGTACGCGGAGGCCGTGAGCCGTCCGGCAGCACTCAGTCGCTCCCGCATTGCCCGGTCGCCCAGCCGCACCATCGCCGCGCCCAGGGCACGCGCATCCCCGGGAGGGACCAACACGCCGTCCACGCCGTCGGTAAGGATCTCAGCCGGGCCACCCGCGTCGCTTGCGATGACGGCCAGCCCAGCACCCAATCCCTCGATCACGACTTGCCCGAACGGCTCTGCGGTGCGGGAACAGTGCACCAAGACATCGCTGGCCGCGAGTTCAGGCCAGATGTCCTCTCGAAATCCGCAGAACTCCACCCGATCGGCTATCCCCAGCCGTTTCGCTTGACCGCGCAACTGTTCCTCGTAGTGGTCCTCGGCGAACATCGCCGAACCGACGATTCGGGCCGTTGCGCCGCCGCGCGGAAAGGCCGCGGCGAAGGCGTCGAGGAAGACGTCCTGACCTTTCCAGTAGGCCAACCGGCCTAGCACCACTATCCGTAGTGGCCGGCTGTTCGGCATTGCAGCGGGTCGGGGAACTGCGTCTGGCAGGGCCGGCAGGGGGACCGCATTCGGGACGACGCTTCCACGGCGCGCTCGAGACACCGTAGCCAACGTGGCGGTGGAGTTGGCCACCACCGCGGTGGGCAGCGTTCTGATCGCCGCTCGCACTAGGTGTACCGCAGTGGCAGACATGTAATCGGGTGTGATGTGGTCCCGAAGGTGCCACACAGCGGGAACCCCGGCCGCGCGAGCGGCGGGCACCCCGTAGAACGCGGCCTTCAAGGAGTTCGTGTGGACCAGGTCCGGTCGGAGCCGACGTAGAACTGGAACCAGTCGAGCGCTGTACCACGCGGCCCGGGCCGCAGCGCGGGGATCCAACCCGCTGCCGACCCGGTTACGGGTGACCGTGGCGACTCGCTTCGGCATCTCGATCACCTCGACTCGCGCCCCGACATCTTCGAGGCGGGCTACCAGTGGCCCGTCCTCACCCAGGATCACATGCGGATCAACCGCGTCACCGAGTGCATCCAGCAGCCTGGCCAGCGCGATCTCGGCGCCGGACAGCTTCGCACAGTGATCGAGATACACCACTTTCAATGACTTCGTGGTTTGCTTCCTTTCGATGTCGACGCTCAGCTACATTGCCAGCGATGTTTAACTACCTGGGCAGCAACTTGGCTACTTTCTGTGATGACCTGGTTACGCAAACGGATTTTCAGCCGTCGGACAGAGCAGCTTCGCAGGCCGCCAAGCCGACCGAGGAGCGCCGGGTCGAGGCACCTTCTCTGCCCCAGCAACCCAACGTAGTCGTGGTCCACGACTACCTGACTGGCCGGGGCGGCGCGGAACGGGTGGTCCTGGCCCTCGCCAGGGGGCTCACCCCTTCGCTCATCATGTCCTCGCTCTATGCACCGGAAAGCACATTCGAGGGCTTTGCAGACTTCAACGTGCAGACGAGTTGGCTGGACCGTTTCGCGGTGTTGCAGTCGGATCACCGCCGTGCCTTCGCCCTGTTGCGACCTACGTTCTCCAGGATGTCGGTAGAAGGGGCCGACGTGGTCATCTGCTCGAGCAGCGGCTGGGCGCATGGAATCCAGACGACTGCGCCTAAGATCGTTTATTGCCACACACCGGCGCGCTGGCTGCATCAACCGGCTGACTTCTTCCTTGATCAACAAAAGATGACCCGCCGGGCGATTGCCTGGACGACAGCCGGGCTTCGTCGCTGGGATCGGCAGGCCGCGCACTCGGCGACTCGCTACCTGGCCAACTCCTCCGTCGTCGCGAAGCGGATCAAACGCACCTACGGGATCGATGCCGACGTCGTACACCCACCGCCAGGCTTGACGCCTGGGCCCATGAGCGCCATAGACGGCATCGAGCCGGGTTTCCTGTTGTCGGTTGGCCGTAACCGCCGGTACAAGAACGTCGAGGCAGTCGTTGCCGCTATGGCCCACCTCCCCGGCCAGCGGTTGATCACGGTGGGGGCCGGCGAGCCGTCACAGCTGACGAAGAACGTGCAGCATGTGGGGAACGTATCGGACGAGGAGTTGCGCTGGCTGTACTTCTCGGCGCGCGCTGTCGTATCCGCCGCTTACGAAGACTTCGGGCTGTGTCCGATCGAGGGTTTCTCCTTTGGTACGCCTGCTGTCGTACTCCGGGCCGGTGGTTTCCTCGACACGATGGTGGAAGGGCTTACCGGGGTCTACTTCGAGAGAGCAGAGCCGTGGGCGATCGCGGCGGCGATTCGGCAGCTACCGGATGTGCCGGACGTGGCGGGGATCAAGGCACATGCCGCAAAGTTCAGCGCCGAGTCCTTCCAGAGCAGAATGCGTGAGGTGATCGCTGCGGTCCTCTGACTGTCAGGTTGCCGATGGCACACGTGACTTCAGTGGCTTCCACCAAGCGCCGTTGTCCTGGTACCAGCGCACCGTCTCAGCGAGTCCCTCGTCGAGACTGATCGCGGGGCGATAGCCCAACTCGGCGGCAGCCTTCGAGATGTCGAGGGAGTAGCGGCGGTCGTGCCCCTTGCGATCCTCGACTGGCACCACCGACTTCCAGTCCGCTCCACATGCGGCCAGCAGCTTCCCGGTCAGCTCTCGGTTGGACAGTTCGGTGCCGCCACCGATGTGGTAGACCTCGCCGGCGCGGCCCTTTCCCAGGGCTAACGCGATGCCCGCGCAATGGTCCACGACGTGCAACCAGTCCCGGACATTGAGGCCGTCGCCGTACAACGGCACCGTTGCGCCGTCCAGCAGGTTGGTCACGAAGAGCGGTATGAGCTTCTCCGGGAATTGGTAGGGGCCATAGTTGTTTGAGCACCGGGTCACTACCACGTCGAAACCGTGGGTGCGGAAGAATGCCAGCGCCATCAGATCACTGCTTGCCTTGGATGCGGCGTACGGCGAGCGCGGGGCCAGCGGCTGATCCTCGGACCAGGAACCCTCCTCGATTGATCCGTACACCTCATCGGTCGACACGTGCAGAAACCGGCTCACACCGTGTCGATACGCCGCTTCCAAGAGCATCTGGGTTCCGAGGACGTTGGTCGTGACGAAGGCGCCGGCACTGCGGATGGACCGGTCCACGTGTGACTCGGCCGCGAAATGAACGACCAGGTCGTGCCCTGGCATGACGTCCTCGACGAGCCGTTTGTCTGTGATGTCGCCCTTGACGAATGTGAGTCTTGGGTCAGCGGCCACCGGACCCAAGTTTGCCCTGTTCCCGGAGTACGTCAGCGCGTCGAGCACAGTCACCTCTGCCTGCCCGATCTCCCGGTAGCGCCCAGCCATGGCGCTGCGGACGAAATGGGAGCCGATGAACCCGGCCCCGCCGGTGACAAGGAGTCGCACAGGCCGGGAGGCTACAGCGCCCCTGGTTACCCTCCGAGGGTGCGCGGGATCATCTTGGCCGGTGGGATCGGCTCGCGGCTGTCCCCCATCACCCTGGCTGTGTCTAAACAGCTCATGCCGATCTATGACAAGCCGATGATCTACTACCCGTTGTCAACGCTCATCCACGCCGGGATCCGAGACATCCTCGTCGTCACGACGCCCGAGGACAGCGAGCGCTTTGCGGAGTTGCTCGGCGACGGAAGCGATCTCGGACTGTCGATCTCCTACGCCGTCCAGCCTCGGCCGGAAGGGATAGCCCAGGCCTTTCTCATCGGCGCGGACTTCATTGATGGTCAGCCCGTCGCCCTAGTGCTGGGGGACAACATCTTTCACGGCGTGGGACTCGGTGAACAGCTTCGCAGTCTGGAACGGGAACGCGGCGGAATGGTCTTCGCGTATCCGGTCGCTAATCCCGAGGACTACGGCGTGGTCGAGTTCGATGCCGACGGTCGGGTGGTCTCGATCGAGGAGAAGCCGGCCCAGCCGAAGTCTCGCTATGCCGTACCGGGACTGTATTTCTACGACGATCAAGTGGTCGACATCGCGAAAGGGCTGCAGCCCAGCGCTCGTGGCGAATTGGAAATCACCGACGTCCACGCGGCCTACCATCGGGCAGGGCAGCTCCGGGTCAGCAAGCTCTCCAGGGG
>JALZDV010000394.1 GCA_030862345.1 Actinomycetota bacterium
GAGGAGTTCTCCCTCAACCGCTTCGACGGCGACCGCGCACGGGCGGAGTCGGTCTACGCCGGAGTTCGCAAGCCGCTGGTCGCCGAGGACATCGCCGATTGCATTGCCTGGATGGTGACTCGGCCGCATCACGTCAACGTGGACCTGCTGGTCGTGCGCCCGTTGGCTCAAGCCGCCCAGCACAAGGTGCACCGCGAGCCCTGACGGCACACTCTCCGGAGAAAGTGCCTCAGCCGGAACGCCTGGTGCTCAGCACGACCAGCAGTGGCCAGAGCGCCTGCGCGCCCGCGGCGACCCGTTCGGACAACCCGACCTGACTCATGTCCTGGCCGAGGTCGGTGACGAACCAGCCGACAGCGGCGAGCAGCGCAGCCGTCGCAGCCAGGGCCACTTTCCGTCGCAGGCCCCAAGGGATCGACCGCTTACCTCCATCGGCACGGCGGCCGCCTCGCATCGCCAGGGCCGGCCAGACGGCCAGCGCGCCGAAGGAGATGCCGGCCACGATGGCGTGCGGGCCGGATCCGCCATCCCCAATGACCGTCGGCAACGGCAGAGCGGCCACCAACAGCGTGGCGAATCCGCCACCGGCCAGGACGAGTCGCCCGGGTAGTGCGGCGCGACGTAGGGCCGTCGCGGTGACGATGTGGGCAACCCCGACCCCGGCCAGCGCCGATGTCATCACCCAGCGGTCGGTGGCATCCAGCGCGGCCAGGGCGCTGATCGTCTGGGTCAGCGAGTCGAACGGAATCTCCTGCCTGGCCGCTGCCCACGTCCAGCCGCCGACCAGCAGTGCCGGTGCCGCGGTCGAGGACACCAAGCCCCACCACGGCGTCTCATTCGTCACCGGTCGAAGGCTAGTGCGATCAGGGGATGCGGGGTTCGGGACGCAGGCGTACGCCGAACATCGCCTGGACCCCTTCGGTGACCTCGGTGGCTAGGGCCAGGATGTCCGCAGTCGTGGCCGAGCCGCGATTGGTCAGGGCCAGCGCGTGCTTGCCGGAGAGTGCCGCGGGTCCACGGGCGTACCCCTTGCTGAAACCGGACCGCTCGATCAGCCAGGCGGCGGAGAGCTTGCGGCCCTTCGGATCGGAAAATGCCGGCCAGCCAACCGCCCGACCGAGATTGGCCTGAACCCGCTCGGCAAACAGTTCGTAGGCCACCGGAGTGAGCACTGGATTGGTGAAGAACGACCCGACGCTCCAGGTGTCGTGGTCGGCCGGGTCGAGAACCATGCCCTTGCTACGGCGCAGGTCCAGGACCGCCGCGCGTACGTCGGAGGCTGGCACCCGCTCCCCCACCTCGACGTCCAGCCGAGCAGCCAATTCGGCGTACCGGATCGGTGCGGACATCGGTGTGCGGCGCAGCCGGAATCGGACGGCCAGCACAACAAAGCGCTCGGTATGTTTGAAACGGCTGTCGCGGTAGCCGAACCGGCAGGCAGCCACCGACCACAACGCTTGCTTCCCGGTGTCCCGGTCGAGGATCTCTACGCCACTGATCGAATCAGCGATGTCCTGACCGTAGGCGTTCACGTTCTGCACTGGCGTGGCCCCGGTGCGGCCCGGGATCCCGGACAGGCACTCCCAACCCGACCAGCCGGCTTCGACGGACCGCCCTACAACAGCGTCCCAGGGCTCACCGGCAGCCACCCGGACATCGACGTATCCGTCCCCGTGTACGACTTCGATGCCACGGTTACGGATCAGCACCACCGGCCCGTCCCAACCCTGGTCGGGCGCAACGAGATTGGACCCGTCACCGATGAGCAGCAGAGGGCTAGATGATGCGTCGGCGCTGCGTACGGCGTCGACGAGTTCCTCGAGCGTCTCGGCAGTGACGGCACGAGCCGCCGATCCGCCGGTCCGAAGCGTCGTGAGTTCGGAGAGCAGCACATCTCCCCGATCCGTTCCGGACACAACGCTGAAACTACCGCGACGTCACCGACGAGGCCGGGTCGGCGGCGAGCAGGTCGGGCCGGCTTGGCGCCGCCCGACTCCACGCTGTTGTCAGGAACTCGTGCCGGCGTCCTCGGCGTCCTGGGCGGCGGCCTCGTCGCCTTGGACGAGCACCCGCCCCTTCACCTCGAACTCGTCCTCGGAGATGGTGCCGTCCCCGTCGGCATCAACCCCGACCGCCTCGACGATCGAGACCGCATCCGCGACTCCGTCCCCATCCACATCGACGGTCGTCGTCGAGGTCATCGTCACCACGTCGACAACGCCGTCCGCGTCCACGTCGAAGGCGCTGACCGTCCGCTCCTCGAGGATGTCGGGCTTCCCATCGCCGTCTACGTCGATCGCGGTCACTGACGTGCGCTCCACCAGGTCTGTGACCCCGTCGCCGTCGAGGTCGGTCTCAGTGTGGCCCACCGCGATGGCTCCGACGATCTCGCCACCGCCACCTTGGTCTGCGGGCGCATCTTGGCCTGCGGGCGCATCTTGGTCTGCGGGTGCATCCTGGCCGGCGGCAGCAGGCTGGTCGGCGGCAGCATCCTGGTCCGCAGGAGCATCTCTGTTGGTCATCGCGGCCTCGATCCGTGAATGGCCGACGAATCCGCCGGCGGGTGCCAGCCTATGCAGCCACGGCGGCGCCCGGTCACCCGGGCGGGATGCCACCGCCTCGGCCGCCCGCAGGGGGTCAGGCGCCGGGGATCCGCACGTCCACGCGCACGAGCCGGTGATCGGAACTGGCCACGCCGAACGGGAAGCTCGGGTCATAGACGAGTCGGTACGTCGGGCTGATTGTCGTCGGCCAGTAGACCCCCGAGGATTGGATCGACAGCATGGTCGAGGGCAGCACGTAGTCGACGCGCAGGTTTCCCGGCTCGGTGTCGGAGAAATCAGCAGTGTCGAACCGCGGCGGTGACTGATGCGTCCGGTTGGCGCCGCCCTGCTGAATCGAGGCCTGTACGGCCCCGAGGGAATCAGGGGTCGGCGTGTCGTTCACTCGCGGGTCATCGAGCAGCTGTTGGATCGAGCCGGGCAGGCTGTCGCCGTCCAGCGGATCGGAATTCTGGTCACCGGCCACGACGAAGTGCGCGCCGCGTGGCAGGCCGCCGTAGACGCCCTCATCGTCGTAGATGTACCCGCTGTCGGCCGGCGTGATGTAGTCGGCCCAGAGCCGGATCTCGTCGGAGTTGCGCCGACCGTTGCGGTCCTCCTCGCCGTCGAACACCGGTGGCGTCGGGTGGCTGACCAGAAAGTGCACGGTTCGCTGACCGACCTCGATGGGCAGGTCCCAGTGGCTCTTCGACGACAGCCGGAAGATCTCCAGTTCCGCGGCCGAGTACCAGTCCGCCGGCTCCGGAGTAGTGGGGTCATCCGGTAACAGAGCGCCTGGCATGTCCTTCCACAAGAAGGTCTGGAAGGTCCGGATGGCTTCGAAGTCGATCGGGTACTTCGAGTACACCGCCATGCCGAACTGGCCCGGAAAGAAGCCGAACCCGTAGGCGTCATCGGGACCGCCGACTGTGCCGTCGTTGTTCAGGTCGAAGCCGGAGGGCACCCCGGTATTGACCGGCGCTGTATAGGTGTACGGGTACTCGATCGCGGGCGCGCCGTTGTGCGGCACCGATAGGTAGTTGTCCTGAAAGAGCTGCAGCGCCGTCCCCGATTCATCGAAATCGAACTCGTTGATCAGCAGGATGTCCGGGGCGGTGCGCTGGATGATCTCAGCGACGTTGGCTGCCTGAGCATTGTTCGGCGTGGACAGATCGGTGATCAGCTGGCCGGCGGCGAACCTGTTCAGCGAGGCGTTGAAGGTCGCAAAGCGCACCTCGTCGGGGACCGCGGCCTGCGCCGGGGTGAGGCTGGTGAACACGATCGCGCTGGCCGCCACGACCCCTGCCGTGCGCCACGAGCCCTGCTTGGTCGTCATCGGCTCATCTCACCGCATTTCCAGCGAATCGGAAGCAGCATCGCGAGAAACTTTGGAAGACTTCCCGGGTGGTGGGCCCGTACGGAACGAACCCGTAGGCCTGGCTGGGAACGCGACGGGCAGGATGAGCCCATGACGCCGGCTTGGTGCTAGACGATGGCGCAGGAGGTGGCGGACACCGACGAGCGCAGCAAGACCGAGGACTGGTTTCTGCACCGCGGCGTGCCGCACCTGATCGTCGACTACAGCCCGAGCCGGGACATCCTCACCAGGGCGGCCCCGCTGCTGTTTCTGGTCTTGGTAGCCGAACTGAGCTTCGTGGTGGCCGCCGCCTGGCCGTTGTGGCTGCGAGCTGCCGCCTTCTTCGCGGTTGTCGTCGTCACGGCATCGATCTGGATCGGCACGAACCGGCTACGGGGTCTGTCGGCCCTTGCAGATGTACCCCGCTTCGGGGTGCCCGAAGTGGCGGTGTTCCTGCTGGCTCCGTTCCTGGTGGCCCTGCTCGTGGGCACCGGCTGGCCGACCGCGTTGTGGTTGCTGGCTGGCAACCTAGGTCTGCTTGCGCTCGTGTACGTCGTCACCTCCTACGCGCTGATCCCACTCGCGGTGTGGGGGCTGTTCCTGACCACCCGCCAGCTGCGCACGGTGTTGCCTGTGGTCGGGCGGATCCTGCCGACGCTGCTGCTCTTCAGCGTGTTCATGTTCCTCAACGCCGAGATGTGGAAGGTCGCCACCGAGATCTCGCTGGGGCTGTTCGCGATCACTCTGGGTCTGTTCGCGGCCCTCGGGGCGCTGCTGACCTGGCTGCGGCTGCCCTCGCAGGTCGACGAGTTGGGAGATTTCGGTGACTGGGGCGAGGTCGCCCGGGCATGTGGAGATGCTCCGTGCGGAAAGGTGTCCGCCTCCCGGGCCGGCCAATCCGTCCCGGCGATGCCGATGCACCGCCGGGAGCGGCTCAATGTCACCCTGCTGCTGTTCACCAGTCAGTTCGTGCAGGCCCTGATCGTCGCCGCTGTCGTGACCGGGCTCTACATCGGCTTCGGCCTGCTCACGATCTCCGTGCCGACCTTCGAGCAGTGGGTCGGTGCTCCGCCCACGGTGATCGGTCCGACCGTGCCCTTGTTGGGCGGCGAGGTCTACCTGTCGGTGGAGTTGCTCAAGGCGGCCGGTTTCATCGGGGCGATCGGCGGGATGCAGTTCCTGGTGACGGCCTTGGTGGACTCGAACTATCAGCGCGAGTTCTTCGGCGAGGTTCGCGGTGAGCTACGCCAGGTCTTCGCCGTACGGGCGGTCTACCGCGACCGGCTCAGTCGCCCAACGCCGCCCGGAAAGCCCTCAGTGCGGCAGGCCCGAAAAGCGCGAACCGTACGAGCGTGACCCCTGGTGCGTCGGTGTCCTGCACGGCCTCGACCGCGATCCGGGCGGCGTCGCCGATCGGCCAGCCGTACACCCCCGCGGAGATGGCCGGAAAGGCGATCGAGGTGGCGCCGAGTTCGCTTGCCAGGAGCAGGGATCGTACGTAACAGGAGGTAAGGGTGGAGCTGCGATCCTCGTTCCGGTCGTACACCGGGCCGGCGGTGTGGATCACCCAGCGGGCCGGCAGCCTCCCGCCGGTCGTGGCAACGGCCTGCCCACGAGGGAGCAAGCCACCGGGCAGATTGGCCCTCAGCCGGCGGCACGCGGCCAGGATCTCCGGACCACCGGCCGAGTGGATGGCGCCGTCGACGCCGCCGCCACCCAGCAGACCGGGGTTCGCGGCATTGACGATCGCATCGACCGCTTCAGTCGTGATGTCGCTGTTGACGGCCTCGACGTGCACGAGAGGGAGTCTAGGTTTGAGGACAAAGCCACCCGAGCAGGAGTCGCCATGGCCAGCACCCGCCTTGCCCGAGACACAAACCACAAGATGATCGCGGGGGTCTGTTCCGGCATCGCCCGCCGGCTGGGCCTGTCCCCCACCGTCGTACGTGCCGCCTTCGTCGTGTCAATCATTCTGCCGGGACCGCAGGTCTTCCTCTATCTGCTCCTCTGGGTGTTGCTGCCTGCCGACAGCTGAAGGTCGGCTCCCGATCAGTCGGTGAGCCGGACCCGTAAGCGGCGGTTGGCCTTGCCCTTGTTCTCCACCTTGACGACCTCGATGCCGCCGATCTGTCTGGTCGAAGCAACATGGGTGCCGCCGTCGGCCTGGACGTCGAGGCCGACGATGTCGACGATCCGCACCACCTCGAGATCTGGCGGCAGCAGATTCGTGGCCGTACGGATGACATCCGGGATGGCCAGAGCCTGCTCACGAGGGAGGTTTTCCACTCGGATCGCCCGGTCGGCGGCGACCTCTGTGGCACACGCGGTAGCGATCCGGTCTTTGAAGTCCGCCGGGATGTCGGGCAGGTTGAAGTCCATCCGGGCCACCCCCGGCTCCATGTTCCCTCCGGTCACCAGCGCACCGAAGTCCCGAAAGACGACTCCGGCCAGCAGGTGCAGCCCAGAGTGGGTCCGCATCAGCGAGGACCGGCGCTCGTCCTCGACGGCGCCGCGCAAGCGCGTACCGGCAGGAGGGATCGGGTCGCCCTCGGCCGCGACCAGATAGAGATCGTCCCCGCGGCGGGTGTCCACGATGCGCGTCTGGACTCCGCCCCAGAGCAGCACACCGTGATCGGGTGGCTGGCCGCCGCCACCGGGATAGAAGGCCGACCGGTCCAGGACGATGCCGGTCTCCGCGTCGCTGGCCAGCACCGTTGCCTCCCACTCGCGCAGGGTGGCATCGACGAGGTCCAGGCGTTCGGTGCGGGTCTGTGCATCGTCCGACATGGGACGAGGTCTACCAGGCGCTGCCCGGCGACGTTCCGCGCAGGGCCGGCCGTACGTCGACGAAGTAGACGATGGAGGCCACCAGCGCCGGGATCCCCAGGAACGAGATCGGTCCGGCCAGATAGGTGACCACCGCCGCCAGGGCGGTGATGCCCATCCAGGCCGGTTTCGTCAGTCGCTCGGTCGCGACATAGCCTGCGTTCGGCCGGATCGTCGCGTCGACGAAGGCGGCCACGTGCAGCACCAACGCACCCCAATAGAGGCCACTGAGAATCCACTGCTCGACCACGTACACGCATCCGACAGTACGCGGTGCGACTACCGGCAGAACGCGACGAGCCCCGACGGAAATCCGCCGAGGCTCGTTCTGACCGAACGGGTATGCCGAAGTTGGCCGACCGGCGCCGGTGGCGCTACTTGCTCGCGGTTGCCGACCTGCGGGCGCGCCTGACCGTCGCGCGCTTGGTGGGAGTCGCCTTCGTTGTGGTCGCCTTCCTGGCCGGCGCGCCCTTGGCTGAATTCGACTTCGTTGCACGCGACGCGGCCGGGCTGGCCTTGGTGCCGGCAGGCTTCCTGGCTGCGCTGCGCCGGGTGCCGGCCCTGCGAACCGTCGCCTTGGCCCGGCTGGCGGTGGTGCCGGCGCCGGCGCGGACATCCTGGAGTTCGCCCTGCGCATCGCTGATCAGGTCCTCGAGGGTGTCCTCGATGCGATCCACGGCGTTCTCGGCGCCGTTGAGGACCCGGGTGAAGCCGGGAGCCCGACGCAGATCCGCCACGACCATGTGGCCACGCTTCTCATAGCGACGCACGGTCTTGCGGGCCGTCGAGACAGCCTCGGTGACGACGTCGCGGACGGCCTCGCGGATCGCCCGGGGGCGCACCGCGACGGCGCGCTTCGCAGCGTGGTCGCTGGCACCGATCACTGCGTACAGCGGGGTCCTGGCCGAGGCGAGAATGCTCTTGGTCTGTCCGACGGCGCCCGTGCCGGCGCCCTTGGACTCGTTGGTCAGGTCCTTTCCCAGGGTCTTGATGTCCCGGTTGATGCTCATGCTGTTCCCTCCTCGGGGAGTTGGTCTGTGTTGGATGGCGCGGAGCCGGCGGCGGTGGATTGCGCGGTCACCGCAGCCGCGGCGGTGTGCGCGTGCTCACGACAGAAGGTGTCGTACAGCTCCAGCAGCACCTGCTTGTGCCGTTCGGACAGATGCGTGTCGAGCCGGATAGCGGTTGCCACCTGGGCGTCGCCGGGGCGCTCTTCGAGCAATCCAGCCTGCTGGTAGAGCGACTCCGCGGAGATCTGCAAACCCTTGGCGATCTGGGCCAGAATTTCGGCGCTGGGCTTGCGAAGCCCTCGCTCGATCTGACTGAGGTAGGGGTTGCTCACCCCTGCGGTACGAGCCAGTTCGCGCAGTGACACCTTGGCCGCCTCGCGCTGTTCCCGGATGAATCCACCGACATCCCGCACTGACTCGGTCAAACTCGGCATGACGTCCACGGTACGTCCGACTGCTAGCCACAGCAAGCACGGAGTTAGCACCGCGGCCGTGAGCTGCCTCACCTGGTCCCTCCTCTCCCGCGGTTATGCGCATAACCGTCAAGAAAGGACCCGGCCTGCCGCGGTTATGCGCATAAC
>JALZDV010000342.1 GCA_030862345.1 Actinomycetota bacterium
CGGCCTGGCTGCGGTCTGATGTCTCGTCCGGCAACGCTGCTGGTCAGAGAGGTGGACTTCCTGATGATCTACTCTCATTCCATCGCATCCGACCTGTCCCGAGGCTCAAAAACAGCCTCTGACCAGGCAAAACGAATTTGCGCAACGCCCTGGGGCCGGGCTGGGCCTCGCTGGGGCCGGAGCGGTTCACTCTGCTCCAGCGGTGCGGGCCGCCTCCTTCATGCGTCGGACGTATTCCGCCGGGTCGGCATCGTAGCTCTCGCATGCGGCCCGCCACGCGGTGAACGCCTCTTGGATATCCCGCATCGGGTGGACATGGGCATCGGAGCCGCCATGCCGCACCGTGGTCCGCGCCGTGTCGGTCCACACCAGGTCGAACCCGTGCAGCCGCTGCAACGCAGCCCACACCATCGGATCGCTGACGTCTGGATCGTCATCCTCGACCCACCGGCTGGCCCAGCCGTGAACGTCGGCCCGGCTGACGAGGCCGTCCAGCACGGCCTGCCACATCTCGGCGACGGTGGCCCGCGTCGCCTGCGCAGGTGTGCTCATTCCCAGAACCCCCGATCGATCCGGCTCTTGACCTGCCTCTCGGTCATCTCCGCGATCACTGTGGTCGGTCGTCCGGACGGGTTCGACATGTCCCGCACGACGACAGAGTAGGTGCCGTTCCCGTTGTCCAGGATCTTGACGATCTGCCCGTCCTGCTGAATGTACATCTCGCCCTCGTGCCACACTTGGTCCACGTCGACCTCGCGTTCCGCGATGCGGAGCTGCCCGTGCACGTCCTGGTCCGATAGGATCTCGGACGGTCGGCCCTGCTGCGCGATCTCGTCGGTGGTGTACTGCGCGCTGGACACGCCCTCACCCGCGTTGACCGAGCCGTGCTGTTGTGACGGTCGGCCGTCAGCGTCGGGGGGCCGGCCGGGGCCGTCGGGTGTCCTGCGGTGTAGGGCGAACCGGACAGCGAGGGCGAGGAACGCGAGCAGTCTCATGACTGGGGTCCTACCCGTTGAGGAGCTTGGTGAGGTTAGTCAGGCTGGTGATCAGGGCAATGGTGTAGGTGAGGATGCGCCCGGCCCACTTGACCACCGCCGCGACGATCTGCGCGGCGATCACCGGGATCGTCACGACAAAGATCGCCTCGACCGCCCACACGATCACCCTGGCCACCAGGTCCGCGATCAGGTCGCGGACGATCTCGCGGGTCAGTTCCACCAGGCCGCCCGCGCCCTCGGTGGCCGCCGCCATCGCCGCCGAGGTCGCAGCCAGGCCGCCGATGGCCTCCACGTTGTTGGCCATCATGCGGCGGTACGCGTCCGCGGCCTCGCCGTGCCAGCCGGGCAGGTCGCCGTCGAGGTGCGAGCCGAGGTCGGTGGCCATGCCGTACAGCTCGTTCGCCATGGTGTTCCAGGTCGCGGCGTGGGCCTGGACCACGTCCGGCATGCCGGTCAGCTCGTCCAGCATCTCCCGCAGCGGCTCGAAGTACTCCATGGCCCAGCCCAGCCCGTTGGCCAGCAACGCGCTGAACGGGTCCATCACGCTCGCCGCGACCTCGACCCCCAGCGTCGCGCCGGCCAGCGCGTCATCGACCCAGCCCTCGCTCTTGATCGCATCGACGAGGCCCTCGATGCTGTCCGCGAGGGCGGATCCAGTCCATGCCTCGCGGGACGACGCGACCGGGGCGACCAGCGAGTTGTCGGTCACGCCGTCCCCTCACCACCAGCCGAGCGGATCAGGCCGGCATTGGTGTCCTCGACGGCTTCGTAGTCGTCCACGCTGACCCGCAGTGCCGTCGCGACCAGGGCGAGGTTCTCCTCCACGTACGCGATCAGCTCGTCCTGCCTGGTGTGCCTGCCTTCCAGCACCCCGGCGATCCACCCGCACAGCAGTCCATACGCCTGGTCGTCCTGCGCGATGTGCCCGCTGGCCGATCTCACCGCGCCGAACCGTGCCTGGATCGCATCCACGTTGCGGGCGTGGGCGCGCAGCTGCTCGACATCGACGTTGTACCCGTCGCCCATGCTCACGGCCGCCCGAGGTACGAGCGGGTGTCGTAGCCCTCGTCGTCATCGTCGGGGGCGGCGGTGGGTTCCGGAGCCGGACCGCCGCGCAGCTGCCGCCCGACGCTGTCCGCGATCGCCCGTGCAGCAGGCGACTGGGTGCCCACCGTGTCAGCGATGATCTCCTGGGACCGGTCGGCCAGCTTGTTCCTCGCTTCGCCGAGCGTGGCCAAGATCGTCTGGGCGACGACGGCCGGAGCGGTCCGCTGGATCCGGTCGGTCAGCCGCAGGTCCACCAGCGCACCAGTCGAGTCGATCGTGACCTCGGCCAGCCCGGTCGGGTGGGTCGCGGTGACCCTCACCTCGTGCAGCCGGTCGCTCATCGCCTGCGTGTCGGCGGCCAGCTTGTCGATCCGGTCCTTCCAGGCGCCCAGACGCTCGCGGGCGCCGTCCGGATCGAGGATGTTCCCGTCCATGTCCCCCCGATTCGGGTTAC
Source organism: Actinomycetota bacterium (assembly GCA_030862345.1). Taxonomy (GTDB): domain Bacteria; phylum Actinomycetota; class Actinomycetes; order Mycobacteriales; family Geodermatophilaceae; genus JACCQS01. The sequence goes on from JALZDV010000342.1 coordinate 2,500, forward strand.
GGTGCCATGCCTCGCGGCCAGAGTGTAGGAGCGGGACGCTCCCGTGGGGGTAGAACGGACAATCGGCTGGCCACCGTCACGTCATCCGCGGCGTTCCTGGATGAGAACCGAGATGCCGTCGAGGACGCGGTGCAGGCCGAACTCGAAGGCGTGGCCGGGGTCGGAGACGGCCTGGTGGTGCTGGCCGGCGGTGGTGCCGACCCGGGTGGCCACCGGGTAGCGCTGGGGGTCGAGGACCGTGGCGAGCCAGGGTCCGGTTGCCGCCCACCAGGTGGCGTCGTCGATGCCGCTGCTGCGCCGGACGTCGAAGGCGTCGATCGCGCTGCGGGCGGCACCGGCGACGTAGTCGTTGAGGAGGGTGACGACGGAGTCCATCTCGAGGTCGTCGAGACCGAGTCCCTCGACGGCACGCAGCTCGCGCTCGTACTTGGCGATGATCCCGGGGCCCATCGGCGGGCGCGTGGTGGCGATGTGCAGCATCCACGGGTGCCGCCGCGCGAGCGCCCACTGGTCGTGGGCGATCGTTTGGAGCCGCTCCCGCCACGTTCCGCCGGGTGTCTCGGCCGGGGTCTCGAGATGGACGGCGTCGAGCATGACGTCAACGAGCTCGGCCTTGCCCGGCACGTAGGTGTAGAGCGACATGGTGCCCACGCCGAGCCGCTCGGCGACCCGTCGCATGGACAGCGCGTCCAGCCCTTCGGTGTCGGCCAGCTCGATGGCGGCGCGGGCGATGCCGCGCACGGTCAGGCCGGGCTTGCGGCCACGGGTGCGCGCCGGCTCTTCGCTGCCCCAGAGCAGCGCCATGCTC
>JALZDV010000418.1 GCA_030862345.1 Actinomycetota bacterium
AGGTGTTTGGTTGCCAGCCCGTCGAGCGGATTTCAGCCAGGCAGCAGCTCTGGAGGCGGTGTGCATTCCTGGCGGTGTGCCAGCGAACCGCCAGGGACTGCTCACGTACGGCCTTTGCGGCGGCGGCCGAACTCGCGGGCGATCTCCCGCTTGGCGTCGCGATCGGCAAGGTCGCGGCGCTTGTCGTAGGCCTTCTTCCCCTTGGCTAGGGCGAGGGTGACCTTCACTTTGCCGTCGTTGAAGTACATCTCCAGCGGGATCAGCGTCGCCCCGCCCTCCTGCGTCTTGCCGATCAGCTTGGCGATCTCCTCGCGATGCAGCAGGAGTTTGCGGTTACGCCGTGGCTCGTGGTTAGTCCAGGTGCCCTCGGTGTACTCCGGGATGTGTACGCCGCGCAGCCAGATCTCGCCGTCGTCGATCGTCGCGTAGCCGTCCACGAGGGACGCGCGGCCCAGGCGCAAAGACTTGACCTCCGTACCGACGAGCACCATGCCCGCCTCGTAGGTGTCCACGATGGAGTAGTCATGCCGCGCCTTGCGGTTCTGCGCGATCAACTTCCGTCCGGATTCGCGAGGCATGAAAGGAATCTAGGGTGCAGGGAATTACAGGCGTACGTAGAGGCGCAGCGTGACGTATGCGGCGATGCTGGCCAGACCCACGCCGGCCAGCGCGATCAGCGGGCTGATCGTGAGGATGGAACTCCACTCGATCGGCGGGATGATGCCGGATTTGATCGGTCCGGCGAGTGTTCGGTCGACGAAGAGCACCTTGGTCAGGGCTAGTCCGCCAAAGGCCAGCAGCGCACCGAGCAGACCGGCCACCGCGGCCTCGAGGATGAACGGAAGCTGGGTGTACCACCGGGAGGCGCCCACCAGCCGCATGATCGAGGTCTCGGTACGCCGGTTGAAGGCGGCGAGCTGGATCGTATTGGAGATGAGTAACAGCGCGGCCAGCGCCTGCACGATCGCCACGGCGATTGTCGCGTTGCGCATCCCGTTGAGAAGGCCGAAGAGCCGGTCGAGGAAGTCACCCTCGTCCTTGACCTCGTCGACCCCGTCCATGCCGGCGAACGCCTCGTTGATGACCGGGTACCGCTCGGGATTGACCAGCTGCACCCGGAAGGAGGCCGGCAGTGCGTCGGCCGGCGTGTTGGCGACCAGTTCGGGCTGCTCCCGGAACTGTTGCCGGAACCGGGCGTACGCCTCGTCCTTGCTCTCGTACAAGAAGTCCTCGACCTCGTCGGAGCCCGCGAGGTCGTCCCGAATGGCGCTGCGCTGAGCTTCGCTGATGTCGTCGGTCAGGAAGATCGAGACCTGGATCTTGTCGTAGTAGATCTCCTTCATCTCCGCGATCTGTCGGGCGATGAGCAGTCCCGCCCCAAGCAGGCCGAGGGAGATGGCGGTCGTGATGATCATGGCGATCGTCATCGTGAGATTGCGCCGCAGACCCGTGGCAACCTCGGAGAGGACGAAATTTACGCGCATGGCTTCCTATCGTTTCGGGGAGTCACGGCCGGAGGGCCAACGGTGCGGGGGAGACCGGGCACGGTCTCAGCGGCCGACGCCGTAGACCCCACGGGACTGGTCGCGGCTGACCTTGCCCATGCTGAGTTCGATCACCCGGCGGCGCATCGAGTCGACGATGTTGGAGTCGTGGGTGGCCATGACGACCGTCGTTCCGGTTCGGTTGATCCGCTCCAGCAGCAGCATGATGTCCTGGCTGGTCTCCGGGTCGAGGTTGCCGGTCGGCTCGTCGGCCAGCAGGACCAGTGGCCGATTGACGAAGGCTCGGGCCATCGCAACGCGCTGTTGCTCACCGCCTGACAACTCGTGCGGCATCCGCTCGGCCTTACCGTCCAGGCCGACCATCTCGAGGACCTCAGGGACAACCTTGACGATCGTGCGCTTGGGTTTGTTGATCACCTCCAATGCGAACGCGACGTTCTCGGCGACGGTCTTGTTGCGCAGCAGGCGGAAGTCCTGGAAGACGCAACCCATCGTGCGGCGCAGCTTCGGGACCTGCCGACTGCTCATCGTGTTGAGCGCCTTGCCGTTGACGACGACCTTGCCCTTCGTGGGATTGTCCTCCTTGAGGATCAGCCGCAGGCAGGTCGACTTGCCGGACCCGGACGGACCGATCAGGAACACGAACTCGCCCTTCTCGATTTCCATGCTGACGCTGTCCAGCGCCGGTCGCGTGCTGGCGGGATAGGACTTGGTCACATTTTCGAGCGAGATCACGAGATCCCATTGTACGGAGGTGGGCGCGGCATCCCCGTCAGGTCAGGCTGGTCGGCGCTGCGTCAGCCGACTGCCACGGACTCCCGGCCGCGCCGCCAGCGGATTCCGGCCTCGATGAATTCGTCGATCTCGCCGTCCAACACGGCGGTGGTGTTGCCGGTCTCCACCTCGGTTCGGAGGTCCTTGACCATCTGGTAGGGGTGCAGGACGTAGCTGCGCATCTGGTTGCCCCAGGAGTTTCCCTCGCCCTTCAGCGCGTCCATCTCGGCCTTCTGCTCCCGGCGGCGGACTTCCAGCAAGCGGGCCTGCAGGACGCGCATGGCAGCTGCCCGGTTCTGGATCTGAGACTTCTCGTTCTGGCAACTCACCACGATGCCGGTCGGGAGGTGGGTGAGGCGTACGGCGGAGTCGGTCGTGTTGACGCTCTGCCCGCCGGGCCCGGAGGAACGGAAGACGTCGACCCGGATGTCGTTCTCCGAAATCTCCACGTGGTCGTCCTGCTCCACGACCGGGAGTACCTCTACGCCGGCGAAGGAGGTCTGCCGGCGACCCTGGTTGTCGAAGGGTGAGATCCGGACCAGCCGGTGGGTGCCCTGCTCCACTGACAGGGTGCCGTAGGCGTAGGGCACCTGCACCGCGAAGGTCGCCGACTTGATCCCGGCCTCTTCGGCGTAGGAGATGTCGTAGACCTCGGACGGATAGTCATGGCGCTCGGCCCAACGCAGATACATCCGCAGCAGCATCTGTGCCCAGTCCGCCGCGTCGACCCCGCCGGCTTCGGATCGAATGGTGACCAGGGCCTGCCGTACGTCGTACTCCCCGGCGAGCAGTGTGCGGATCTCGAGTGCCTCGATCTCGCGCTGCAGCTTGGCCAGATCTCGGCTGACCTCGTGCTTCACCGCCTGGTCATCCTCGTCGACGGAGAGTTCGTGCATGACCGCGATGTCATCGAGGCGAGTTCGCAGGTCCTCGATCCGGCGGAGGTCCTGCTGCAGATAGGACAACCGGCTGGTGACGGCTTGCGCGTTCTCCGGATCAGTCCAGAGGTCGGGCACCGAGGCCTTCTGCTCCAGTTCGACGACCTCCGCGCGCAGCGCATCCACGTCGGTCACTGCCTCGATGCTGCGCAGGCTGGTGTCCAGCCGGGCATGTTCGGTCTCGAAGTCAACTGCCACGGGCTGCCACGGTACCCGCCATGACGATGTCTCCCCGAACGCTCAGTTCGGGATGGTCTCCAGCCATTTGAGCAGCGCCTTCTCGTAGGCGACGCCGAATTCGGCCGCGGCCAGAGCGAAGGGATCGGCGCCGGACTTCTTGAGCATGCTCACAGTGTCTCTGTGCACAGCCAGCGAGGCCGCGTGTTGTTCCTGCGCCTCGCTGACCAGGCGACGTAACTCCGCCTTGCTGTGGTGTGCACCGAAACCCAGCCGGAGTAGCAGCGGATTGCGCTGGTGGTCTGCTTCCAGCGGGCTTGCCAGCCAAGCTGTGAAGGCACGCCGCCCGGAAGCGCTGATGGTGTAGGCCAATGACGCTCGGGCACCGGGCTTGCCGGCCCGCACATAGCCGCGACTGGCCAAGACCGGCAACTCGCGATAGACCTGGCTGCGGGTCAATGTCCACAGAGGACCGAGGCGTTGATCGGCCTGGGTGACCAGCTGACCGCCGGTGAGCGGGCCGTCGTGCAGCAGCCCGAGCAGGGCAGCCGATGTGCTGTTCAAGCCCCCGGTCACACAGACGACCCTAGTCAAGATCGGGTACGCAGCGTAAGGACAGGACGCCAAACGGTCAGGGGGCGACGCGCCAAACCTCATCTCGCGACGCGGGCTCCCTGGCCTCGGACCTTCTGGCACTCTGGTGAGGGACATCACGGCTGGTGCCCGGCCACTGACGATGCGTGAGTGGCGCTCGGCATGGGCGCAAATTGGGGGAAAGATGCGCACCAGGACCCGGCTGGCGGTCGCCGCAACATGTTTCGCACTGTTGCCGTCGGCCTGCACGGGCGGCGGTGGAAGCGGTGCCGATGGTGACGGCGCTCCTGCCACGGTGCAACCCAGCGTCTCAACGCCGGATACCGCTTTGACGCTGATCGCGGACACCGATCCGGCCGCGGCCGCCATCTCGACAAGTCGCGCCCTGTACGACAGTTCCGACGTCGTCGTACTGGTCGGTCCCGGCGAGGATGCGGCGCTGACCCTCGGTGCCAGCGCCGCGGTGAGGCTGGGGGTGCCGCTGCTCCTGACGATGCCTTCGACGACATCCGCCGATCCCTCGGTGAGCCCGCCCCCGCCGGTCTCCAGTCCGAGCCAGACACCTGCGGCCGACAACGGTGCCGCCCTGCGAACGGAGTTCGAGCGACTTGGCGTGGACTTCGTGCTTGCTATCGGATCGAGTGCGGCACGACATCTTCCGGCTCTGGATGGCGTCCAGACGCTTACCATCCCCGCGGACTCGGCTGCCGTGGGCGAAGCGATCGGCGCGGAACTGGGCGAGGCTGAGCCGGTCGAACCCGAGGATCTGGCTGCCGCGTTCGCAGCTCTGGATCCCGGCACCCCCCTGGCACTCGTTCCGGCAGGTGCGCCGGCCGCGGAACACGATTCTGCGGCGGACTCGGACACTCCGCGGCTACCCGTGGTCATCCGACCAGAGTCGGTGAGAAGCACACTGGTCCTGGCGACGGCGACCGCGGATTCCCTGCCCGGCATCGCCACCGCACGGGCAGCCGGGATCGACGTACACGTCGTGACCTCCGAGCAAGTCGACCCGCGGTCCTCGAGCGCGGCAATCACCGCGCTGAGTGCGGCCAAACCCGAAGCAGTCATCGCCTTGGGAGCCGGCTATGGCACTGCCCAAGGCTTGGACTGGAAACTGGCGACGGCGATGACCGGGGCGCAGCTACCCGGCGGCAGCCAACTTCTCTTCGACGAGAGCATGTTCGTGGCGCTCTACGGCTACACCGAAGGCGGCGCCCTCGGGTCCCTCGGGGAGCAGGATGCTCAGGGTGCCGTGCAACGAGCGACCGAGACGGCCGCGGGGTACGACGACTTGGTCGCCACCAGAGTCGTTCCGGCCTTCGAGATCATCGCCACCGTCGCCTCGGAGTTCCCCGGGCCAGACGGCAACTACTCCTACGAGTCGGACATCGCCCAGTTGCAGCCATGGGTTGACGCCGCCGGTGCTGCCGGGCTCTACGTCCTACTGGATCTGCAGCCGGGACGTACCGACTTCCTGACCCAGGCTCAGGCATACGAACCACTGCTGCGTCTGCCGCACGTCGGCCTGGCAATGGACCCCGAGTGGCGGTTGCTGCCCAACCAGGTGCACCTGCGTCAGATCGGGTCGGTGTCCATCGAAGAGGTCAACGCCGTCGTCACGTGGCTCGCCGATCTGACCCGCGCCAACGTGCTGCCGCAGAAACTGCTGATGCTGCACCAGTTCCTGCCGGAGATGATCCAGAACCGTGAACTGCTGGACACCTCCCGGGAGGAACTGGCGGTGATGATCCACGTCGACGGGTACGGCAGCCCTGGCGACAAGCAGACGACGTGGCAGACGATCCGCGACGCCGCCCCGCCGAACGTCTACTGGGGCTGGAAGAACTTCATCGACGAGGACCTGCCGCTGCTCACGCCGGAGCAGACGATCGAGCAGGGCGTGCCTACGCCAATGTTCATCTCCTACCAATGAGCCCGGCCGATTAGGCCCCTTGACGGACTTCCTCGGAGAAGGTCCCCGGGTGACTCAGGTACAGATCAGTAACCCCGCGTTCTGCTTGCTGACCAGGACGTGCAAGGCCGCCTCGTCGATGCGGGCAGCGAACGCAGGGTCGCCGAGGGCTCGCGCGACCAGGGCCGAGGTCATCGGCTCCGCGTCGGCGGCGTCTACCGTGAGGACCAGGTCCCCACCGGCGGCGACGAAGTCAACGGCGCGCTGGGCGGTCGGTATGTCGGCCACCGCGGTGGCATTACCGAGGTCGTCGGAGATCACCACGCCGGGAAAGCCCAAGCGGCCCCGCAGGAGACCGCCGATAACCGAGGGCGAGAACACTGCGAGATTGCCGGGGTCGAGCTGCGGATAGGCGGCCGAGGACATCATGACCATGGATGCGCCGGCCTGGATGCCGGCAACGAAGGGCTGCAGCGCGGGATCCTCGGCGGTAGTCTGTGAGTCCACGGCCCGGGTTGATGTATCGGTGTTGGCGCTCACCCGCCCCAACCCGGGGAAGTGCTTGAGGGTGGCATCGACGCCGGCCTCCTGCAGCACGGTGACGACAGTGCTCACCGCGGCGCCGACGGCCTGCGGATCGTCGCCGTACTGTCGATCCGAGGCTCCGATCGGCGGGTTTTCGGCCGCGGTGCCGGCCGGGACGGTGTCGGCGACTGGGGCGAGGTTGAGGGTGATCCCCGCCATGGCTAGCTCGCCGGCCCAGATCGCGGTACGGGCGGCCAGGTCGGCTGCGCTCAACCGCCCCTGCTCGAGCCCGGTGGGGATCGGTGCAAAGCCGGGCCCGGTGAGGGTCTGCACCAGCCCGCCCTCCTGATCCACGGCGACGTGCAGGAAAGTGCCCGTCGTGCTGAGCGCCTGGAACTGAATCGTGGTCACTGCCGCGCCGATGACCGCCGCTCCGGCGCTGCTCCGTCCGGCCAGGAAGACACTGCCCACCCCGAATGGGATGAGCCGGGCGTAGCCGCCGACCGGGTCGTTCGCCGGGACTCCGACGATCAGCAACTGCCCGACCCGGTGAGCCACGTCCATCCTGGCCAGAGTTGTCCGGGCACAAGCATCGGGAGCCGCCGTTGGGACCGGACGAGGGGTGCCTGACGCCGTGGACGCCGACGTGGCCCCAGACGTGCCCTCCGGATTCTCCACGGTCTGCTCAGGAGCCGAACATGCGGTGACGGCAACCACCAGGACCGCGAGAAGGACTGCCCAGCGCGAGCGGTTCGCCGCGATAGGCAGGATCACCGCCTCATCGTCACATCCGATGCCCGCCGATGGTCACCCGGAGACAGTCCAAGACCCGCCGGTACGGTTCGCCGGCAATGACTGATGCCGACTTCTCGCATCTCGCCGCGCTGCACCGGCTGGGAGATGAGTCCGTTCCGCAGGTTGTCCAAGACCTGGCGACGGGCCATGCAGCCGACCTCGTTTGGCGAAATGAGCTCGGTGGGCTGACATTTCGCATCGAGGATCGGTTCGTGAAATGGAATCCGCGGGGCACCGGCATCGACCTCGATCGCGAGCGGGTCCGGTTGGAATGGATCTCGGCACGTCACCCAGCGCCTCGGGTTCTCGCCTCGGCTGCTGACGATGAGGCGCAGTGGCTTGTCACGGCAGCAGTTCCCGGCGAGTCTGCGGTGGGCGACACGTGGCGTGCTCGGCGACCGGAGGCGATCCAGGCGATCGCTCGCGGCCTGCGGGCCATCCACTCGATCCGGATTGAGGACTTCCCTTCGCATTGGACGGCTGAGGTCTGGGTGGGCCGGATACCCGAGTCTCTGGGACCGCGACCGCCGGTAGATCAGGCGGTGCTGGTGCACGGTGACGCATGTGCGCCCAACACGCTCATTTCGGCGGCAGGCCAATGGACTGGCCACGTCGATTTCGGGGATCTGGCGGTCGGCGACCGATGGGCGGACTTGGCGATCGCGTCGCTGAGCCTGGACTGGAACTTCGGTGAGGGTCACCAGAGTGAACTGTTCGACGCCTACGGCGTCGAGGCAGACGTGCAGCGAATCCAGTACTACCGGGCGCTGTGGGAGCTCGAGTCCTGATCCGTGCGGGTTACGCTGCGAGATCGCCAGACCGCCCGGAGTCAGGCTGCGTAGCGATCCCGTTCGACCACGAACAGGCCGGTCGCCGTGTTGGATTCGATGAACTCCGGCAGCAGCGGCACCCGCACGGTCACCGTGACGCACACGATGAACTCCTCCCCGGGGAAGAGCCCCGGGATGTAGCTTCCGGCGGCCTCGCAGCCGGTCCCAGCCGGCGCATATCCGACGCTCATGTCCTGCAGGTCCACCGACTGGGCCTCGACAGCGAGTTCGGCCGCCCGCTGAGCCCGCGCCATGCCGAGTTCGGCATCGGGTGCGGTCCCGATCGCCCGGCCGGCCTCGCGAGCGGCCTCGGTGGCAGCGAAGATGCCCCGTTGGACGGCCCCGAAACCGACCACCAGGTAGGTGAGCGGGAGAAACACGAGCACCGAGATGAAGACGAACTCGATGATCGCCGACCCGCACTCATGGTGGCCGGCTCGTACTTGGGCCCTTCGGCGGGCCAGCGCACGCCGAGTCGCAACCATCACTGACCCTCCTTGATCGCCCTGCCGGTGGCACTGACCGGCAACAGGTCACCGAGGGCGCCGAACAATGCCGGCACCGCTCCGGTGCACTCGACGACCACAAGCACCAAGCCGGTGGCGTCCACTTCCTCGGCCGATCCACACTGCAGCCCGTCCGCTGTCGAGCCACCGAGGCTGCTGCGCACGAGGTCGAGGGTGCGTGCGGCACCCGCACCGGAATCGACGTCCGCATTCGCGGCGTACCGCGCGCCCTCCTGCGCGCTGGCTGCGACGACGTTTCGGACATGCACGTAGACGGCCACCTGGAGCACGGCGAGCAGCAGGCCCATCACCAGCGCGGAGATCATGACGAACTCGACGACCGCGGTACCGGCCTCACCACGGACACCTGCCCGCAGCGGACGGATCACTGCGAAGTGACGCTGTCGAGCGCATCCTGGATCGCGGTGACGATGGCCTCACGGAAGGGGATCAGGATGGCCAGCACGAGGGCGGCCGTCATCACGGTGATCATCACCCAGCCCGGCACGTCCCCGCGTTCCCGATCGGGACCACGCATGCGCGACACCGACATCAACCACCACACCAGGACGCAGGTCGGCAGGATCCAGGCGCGAGCCCCTCTGCCTTGACGCTGATGGATCATGTCTGTGTTCCTCTCACCTGGGCGTGCTTGTTAGTCAACTGGCCAGCGACACGATGCTGATGAGGCCGGGAAAGAGCGCGAACAGCACGGTCACCGGAAGGATCAGGAAGACCACCGGGACCATCATCGCGATCTCTTTGCGGCCGCCGCTGTCGAGCAGCTCGCGCTTACCGGCCTCGCGTACGTCCGCGGCCTGGGCACGTAGTACCTCGGCCAGCGGAGTTCCCCGTTCCAGGGCGACGACCAGGCCGTCCACGAACCTGGCCAGCGGTGCCAGTGAAGTGCGCTCGACCAACCCCTGCAGGGCGTCGACCAGCGGCGTGCCGGCGCGCGCCCTGCCCAGGGTCTCGGCGAGCTCCTGGCCCAGCTGGCCGCCGCTGAGTCGGCAGATCCGATCGATTGCGCCGACCGGGCTCTCTCCGGCCGTCACGGCCAGGGCCAGCAGCTCGGCGACGATCGGGAATTCGGCCAGCATGATCTGCTCGCGCTTTGCGACCTCCTGAGTGAGCCACCAGTCCCGGCCCAGCACCCCGCCCACCAAACCGGCGCCGCACAACAGAGTCACCGACAGCAGGTTGAGGGTTCCGCTCAGTGTGGTGAAGAGCAGGGCCGCCACGGAGCCGGCGCCGAGTCCCAGCACCGCCCAGATGACCTGCTCGATCCGGAAGTCCTCGACCGAATCGTTGCTGCCAAGGGCAGCGAGACGGCGCCGTACCGAGGTACGGCCACCCACCAGCCGGTCCACGATCCGGGCACCGTCGCTGATGGCCGGCCCCGCGAGGCGACGAAGAAGCCCGGCCATCCCCGACGCGGGTGGGGCCACGAACAACAGTCGGGATGGCGAAGGGGTGTCTCGGAGGTAGGGGGCCAAGCGATCCTCGAGTCGGATCGATCGGAGCGGCGGTGCAGCCCGTACGGCCAGCAGAACCCCGATCGCCGCGACGAAACCCAGGCCCATGCCCAGCAACGTGGGACTCACGTCCGCCACCAGCGCCCGCGCAGCACGTGACCCGCACTCATGCCAGCACCCGCGGCTCCTCGGGCAACCGACCGATCCGCAGCATGAGCCGGTAGGCGACAACGCAGACGACACCACCGCCGACCAGGAGCCCGGTACCGACCGGGGTGTCGTATGCCACCAGCGTGGTCTGCTGCGTGGCGAGCAGAAGCAGCACGGCCCACGGGGCCGCGACAGCCAGCCGTGCGGCGTTGACGGTCCAGCCCTGCCTGGTCTCCAGCTCCGCCCGGACCCGCGCATCCTCACGCAGGAATGTCGCCAGCGTCCGTAGCACCCGACCCAGGTCGGTTCCGCCAACCTCGCGGGCCACGCGCAGCGTCTCGATGATCCGATCGGCGACCGGGTCGGCGAGTTCGTCCTTGAGCGCATCGAGACAGGCCATGAATCGACCGCTGGACCGGTATCGCGCGCCGAATTCGGCGAACGGTGCACGTACGACCTCGGGCCCGCGGACCGACAGCCCGGACAAGGCCTCTGGCAGCGACAGTCCGGCCCGAACCGCCGAGACCACGTTGTCGACAACTTCCGGCCAGACGGCGCGCAAGTCAGCCAGTCGCTTGCGGGCCAGTCGGCGGACCAGCACCCACGGCAAGAGCGCGCCGAACAGGCCGAAGCAGATGCTGATCGTCACGGTGCTGGTGGCCAGCAGCACAATGACCGCCGAGAGCAGCCCGGCCGCGACCTGGATGAACAGCAGCTGGGTCGAACTAGCGCCCTGCAGACCCGCGCGTCGCAGTTGTTCGTTACGGGCCTGCGTGAAGCCGCCGGTGCGTGCCACGACCCGAGACGGAACGCTGCGACTCCGCCAGATGAGCAGCAGCCCGGTGCCGAGGAGCAGCCCTAGTACCGCCCCAAGTCCGCCGGTGCTCACCAGGAACGCCCGACCGGGGCGTGCCGTGCCGAACTCGGCTCTTGAGCCGACGGACCCAGAACACTGACCAATTCGATCCCGATCCGGGCGAATCGATCGGCGTGCGGCGGGAAACCGTCCGCGCGGACCAGGACGCCGTCCCGGGAATGGAAGATGTCACTGGTCTCGACAATGTCACCTTCGGTACGGCCGGACAGTGCAACGATCTCGCGTACCCGCCGTTGCCCCGAAGGCTCGGTGCCGATGTGCACGATCAGATCCACGCTGGCCGCGACCGTCGGCACGACGAAGGCGTGCCCGATGTTGTCGCCGGCCAGCAGCGGGAGGGTGCAGAGCTTGATCACCGCCTCGCGCGCGGAGTTGGCGTGGATCGAGCACATACCGGGCAGTCCTGAGTTGAGAGCGATCAACAGGTCGAGGGCCTCCTCCTGGCGGACCTCCCCGACGATCATCCGAGACGGGCGCATCCGGAGCGCTTCCTTGACCAATCGGCGCAGCGGGATCGCGCCATTGCCCTCGAGGTTGGGCTGGCGGGTCTGCATCGAGACCACGTCCGGCAGTGGAATGCGCAGCTCGAAGACCTCTTCGACGCTGATTACCCGTTCCCGGGCCGGGATCGCGGCGCACAAGCAGTTGAGCAGGGTTGTCTTGCCGGCCTGGGTGCCTCCGGAGACCACTACGTTGAGCCCTGCGGCGACCGCGGCTTCGAGGAAGCGGGCCGCACCCGGGGTGATGGTGCCCAAGGCGATCAACTCGTCCAGGGAGTACGCCTGCAAGATGAACTTGCGGATGTTTACCGCGAGGTGGGTCCGGGTGATGTCCGGGATCACGCCGCTGGGGGGTGAAGGCCCAGGTCAGAGGCCGGTTCGCCGCCCGGTGGTCCGCACCGAGTCCGCACCAGCAACGAACATGGCATCGATCGCGGCCCGAGTGCGGGTCTCGGAGTCCGGCCACAGGTGGCTGTAGGTCCGCAGCGTCTCAGTCTCATCGGTGTGCCCGAGGATCGCCGCCACAGTCTTGACCGACTCGCCGTAGCGGATCAGCGCTGAGGCGGTGAAGTGTCGAAGATCGTGGAACCGGACACCGGCTAGACCCGCCCGTTCGGTCAGCGGGCGCCACACCGAGGCGTTGAACGTGTTCGGCCAGATCGGCCCGCCGGTGCGCGAGCGGAACAC
>JALZDV010000421.1 GCA_030862345.1 Actinomycetota bacterium
CCTGACGGCCGGAATGGACGGTCAGTACGACTCGCACGGCGCCGGCACCGGCAACTGCCTACGGACACCAGGCCCCGTCGGCGCTGAGTGGACCGTCCTGCAGTACCACTGGTCGACCGCTTGCCAACCGGGCGTGCCGCTGTTCGAGTCGCTGTATCTGCTTCCAGCCGAGTCGCTCGTCGACGGCCCGATCGAGGACTACGACGCCGCACCGCGCCCGCCCAAGGGCAACACCGCCACGCCCGACGTCCCCGACCCCGGATCTGACGTCGTCCGGCAGGGCCTGCGTGACGCTCTCGAATCTGGCGAGAATGAGGTCCTGAACGACTGGCTGTGTGCGCACCTCGGCGGCGACTGCGTAGATCCCACCGGGCAGCTCGTCCGGGTTCCGGCCTGCCGCGGAGACAGCTACCAGACCTGTCGCACCCGGCTACAAGCCGCCGGCTTCACCGGCACAATCACGCAGAGCACGCTGAGTGCCGAGGACGCCATCATGGAAGAAGAAGCGGACCGTACGACAGCCACCAACCCAGCTACCAGCACACAGACCAAGCACGACGCCGACATCACCGTCTACGTCAACCCCGACCCGATGCCGACTATGACCGCGATGCAGACGCTCATCGCAGAGACGCTGAAAGCCAGCGACCCCAATGAGATCACCGACTCCAACAAGAAGACAATCGCGCGGCAGTGCGAACGGCGCGCGACCGCGCAAGGTAGCGGACGGTCGGTGTCGGACTGCTTGGATCCCAGCCTGCCCACCTACGTCGTCGGCCGCGAGCACCCCGAAGCCGCAGACCACACAATCGACGCGCTGAAGTCCTACGCCCCGTGGGTCCTGCTCACCTACGCCAACCGTGAGCGTCCCAGCGGCTGGCCGAACAACTACTCCGAGACCGACCCCGGTGGAGCACCGAAGTGCCTCGGCAAGTACTTGGTGACAGCGTGCGATGAGTGGCCATGGATCAAGACCGAGGAAGGCGGACCCAAACCCGGACCGATCCCGCCCAGCGCCCACCTGCGCATCATCAACCACGGACAGAACAGCGGAAGTGGCTCGAAGTACAGGTACTTTCTGGATGCCTGCAAGATCCGTGAGCGCAAGGCCCTGCCGACTCCGCTCAATGGCGGTGGCCGTTTCCTCGTGATCCCCGTCCCCAAGGGCGCGCCGACGAGCACCCCGAGCCTGAACCTTTGCCATGGCACGAACCCTTGATCGACAGCTGCTGGACAGGCTGGACCTGTGCCTGCGTCAGCACAACCCAGCCGTGCTTGACCAGGCGGTGCCCGGCCCGCATCCCGACGAGATCCGCTGGCAGCTGCGCAGTTTCCCCGGACGGGTTCCGAGCGAACTGATCACGTGGTGGTCGTACCGGCAATGGGGTCCAGACCTCGTACTCCCGGGCGCACAGTTCTGCACGGTCGAGGAGGCTTTGAGGGCGTACGCGATCCAGCGCGATCTGGCCGAGAACCAGGTGGCGGTCGACTACGGAGACTCAGCCGTCGCCGACGAATACTGGCCACCGCAATGGCTGCCGGTTATGGGACGCGACGGCATCGTTTTTGTGGCCGACACAGCAGACGGCAACGAGCACATCGCCCCGATCAAGTACTTCGAATCCATCTCATTCAGGTTCGAAGAGTACGGCCGGGTGATAGCCGAGTCGCTCGGGGACTTCGTCTACTACGCGCTGGAGGAGATCGCAGCCGGCATCTGGGTCATAAGCCACACCGGCGACTGGATCAGCAGTGACGACATCCCCGAGCCCGGACCCCGGCCACTGATACCTAGGGCCTGACCGGAACGGCGCGTCGGGCGACCGTCGCCCTAGCAAGCGTGCACCGGCGCCGGCAACGCCGTCAGCCACTCCATGACCCGGGTCGATGCGGCCCGTGTCAAAGCGCCTGCGCGCAAGCTCGCCGGTCTGCACGTCAAGCGCGGCGGCGGTGGTCGAGCGCGCGTGGACATCCATCGCCGCCCATGTCATCGTTCCGGTCACGGCCGGACCCTCCTTCGTATGGGGTCAGCCGGAGCCCATCTCCGGCCAGACAAACCCCCGCAAAATGCGAACTGGGTCCGGCCTTCAACGTCCCGACTCAGTGCCCTCCATAGGGTCTAACCGAACTCCCGCACTTCTGCTCGGTTGCTAGGCAAACCCCGACACACACGCTCTCCTCGTGAGCAGCCGCGCCCGCGACGCGGTCGAGCAGGCGCTGAACGAGGTCGACCCGCTGCGCGGACGACAGGTGCAGGACTGCGCGCTGCTCATCGGTGCTGACCCACCAGACCGCGACCGCGCCGCTGTCTCGCAACTCCGTACCTCCGACACGCATGCGCGCAGTGTCCGCCCACGAGCGGACAGCACCGCAGTCGGCTTCGGCGCCAGCGACCTGGCGGCAGCGAGCAGTCGCGCCTGCAGACGGTCGCGGGCTCGCGCCAGCCGGATCGCGAACCTGTGTTCGCCCGGATTGACCGCGGAAAGGCCGCAGATTCGCGGAAATAGCGGCTTTGATGGAGGTCGTTGGCAACCCCACCGATACAATCCGCCTACGGCCTCGTCGGACGGCCTGCGATCGGAGCTCTCCGCCCCGTAGGCCGCACCGGCACTGGCTCTCGCGAAGGACCCGGATGCCCCCGGACCCGAGCAGAGCTGGTGGGGGTAAGCCCCCTGAGGTCGTCGATTTTCGCGTCCTACGCGTTGCGCTTGACGCAACAGGATGATAGCTCAGTTGTCACGAACTGAAGTTACGTCGTAGCGATGGCGCCAAGCACACCGCCAGCGACGCCGTCAACCACACCGCCGGCGAGAGCGTCCGCAACACCGCGAACGACAGCGCGGAACGCTAGGCGCTAACGCAAGCGGAACCAGCACGCCGAACCCGCCGTTCCGCGCCGCGCTCGCCCCTTCTCGAGGGGACTCTTTAGGGCGGCTCCGCCGCCAACGCGAACAGCCACGGCACGGCGCCGGCTGCGCCACCGCAGATCCCCTCCCCTGGAATGTCGAGGCATCGTACGTGCCGCGCTGGTCCCGTCAAGAGCACCGCTGCGCGGCTCGCGAGCTCTGCCCTTCGGGCTGCTCTTGACCGGTCTGGCGCACGGCACTCCCTCGCTCTCATATTCCGGGGGCGGGGTGATCCCAACACGAGACGCACGCCACCGGCCACCGAGAACGGAGGCCCACGATGCAGCAGCACACACTCCTCATCGCCACGCACGACGACGCCGCACGCGAGTTCCTGGCCAGCCAGTTCGACGCCGACGGGCACACCGCCTACCTCGCCGACAGCCCCACGGCTACGACCGCGAGCCTCTGCACGCACGCGATCGACGTCGTGCTGCTCGGCGACTTCCAGACACCGGCCGAGGCGCCGGCGCTGCTGCGCGCGCTACGCGCCGGCGAGCTGCACACCCGCGTGCACCGCGCCCAGCCCGTCGTGACGATCGGCGACCCCGGCGAGATGGCGACCGTGCGCGCCTACGAAGCCGGCAGCGACCACCACCTCGCCCGCGACAGCACCTACCTCGTCGTCCGCGCCGTCATCGGCGCCGTCGCGCAGCGCGCGCTGGGCAGCGCCACCAGCCGCCACGTGCACATCGGCGAACTGCACATCGACACCGCCGCGCGCACCGTCGAGATCCAGGGCCGCGGCGTCGAGCTCAGCCGCAAGGAGTTCGACCTGCTGCGCCAGCTCGCCAGCGACCCGACGAAGGTCTTCGCGAAGGACGAGCTCATGCGCGCGATCTGGGGCTACCCCGCCCTGGAGCGGACGAGGACGCTGGACAGCCATGCGTGCCGCCTGCGCCGGAAGCTCGCCAGCCAGGGCGGCGACGGCTGGATCGCCAACCGCTGGGGCCACGGCTACCAGCTGCTGGCCAGCACCTAACGCGATGACGCCCACGCACCACACGCCGCGCGGCATCCGCCGCG
>JALZDV010000428.1 GCA_030862345.1 Actinomycetota bacterium
CCCTGCGACCGGCGACCGTGCTCATGGGTAGCGTGGCCGCGCGTGGACTGGCTCGAGGCGCTGGCGATCTTCGCAGCCGGCACAGCCGCCGGAACC
Source organism: Actinomycetota bacterium (assembly GCA_030862345.1). Taxonomy (GTDB): domain Bacteria; phylum Actinomycetota; class Actinomycetes; order Mycobacteriales; family Geodermatophilaceae; genus JACCQS01. The sequence continues at coordinate 97 of JALZDV010000428.1, forward strand.
ATCAACACCCTCGTCGGCTCCGGAACGCTGATCACCTTCCCGACCCTGTTGGCCTTCGGGTACCCGCCGGTGACCGCGAACATCTCCAACAACATCGGCCTGGTTCCGGGCGGGGTCTCGGGCAGTTTCGGCTACCGGGAGGAACTGCGCGGGCAACGCGGCCGGATCCTGCGCCTGGGCCCCATGTCACTGCTCGGTTCGATCACCGGAGCGGTCCTTCTCTTGGTCCTCCCCGCGGAGGCGTTCGCCACGATCGTTCCAGTGCTGCTGGGCCTTTCCCTGATTCTGGTGGTCATCCAGCCGCGGATGCAGCGCGCCCTGCAGGAGCGACGTGATCGGAGCGGGACAGGTGATCCGGGCCGCGGACACGGCGTGCTGGTCGCGGTAGGAACGTACGGGGCGGGCGTATATGGCGGCTATTTCGGTGCAGCGCAGGGGATCCTGCTCATTGGGCTGCTCGGAATCCTGCTGCCCGAACCGCTACAACGCCTGAATGCTCTCAAGAATGTCCTGTCGCTGGTCGTGAACTCCGTCGCCGCCGTGACGTTCGCCCTGCTCGCTTTCGGCCGGATTGACTGGGCTGTGGTCGCGCTGATCGCCGTCGGGTCACTGCTCGGCGGCTTCCTGGGCGCCGGAGTCGGGCGCCGACTCCCAGCGGTGGTGCTCCGCGGGCTGATCGTGGTGGTCGGAATAATCGCGATCTGGCGAATCCTCACGTCCTGACTTCCCGCACTACCGTTGGCCGGTGACCATCGGCCTGCGGTTGGCAGCGTTCAACATCGCACATGGCCGGGGGCGCGACCGTAAGGCCAACCTTGAGCTTACCGCCTCGGTGATCCGCGGGATGGCCGCGCACGTGGTCTGCCTGCAGGAGGTCGATCGGCACTTCGGTGATCGCAGCAACAACCTGGATCAGGCACTGGAGCTGTCCAGGGCCCTAGGCATGCAGGTCGTCCACGGCGCCAGCGTCACCCGCTCACCGCGCGCGGGTCGGCCGCGCGAGTACGGGAACGCCATCCTGTCCCACCTGCCCATTCTCAGCCACGAACTGCATGCACTGCCCGGCAGCCCGGAGTACGAGCCACGCAGTGCCCAACGCGTGCTGATCGAACTCGACGGCGGCGCACTATGGGTCGTCAACACCCATCTCAGCCATCAGAGCGCCGACGAGCGGGCTGCCCAAGCACGAGCCGTGCGGGGACTTGTGGATGACGCGATGGGTACGGCGGTGATCGCCGGCGATTTCAACGCCGACAACGACTCCCCGGACTTGGCCGCCCTCAGCGACCTGCGCGATGCCTGGACCGAATGCGGCCAGGGCGACGGTTGCACGCATCCGGCTCATCGGCCGAACAAACGCCTGGACCACGTGCTGTGCTCGGGAGGAGTGCTCCCGTCATCGGCCCAGGTGCTGCGCAGCGACGCGTCTGATCACCTGCCGCTGCTCGTGGACCTGCTCATCTGAGACGCCGCGCAATGTGCCGGTTGTGTAGCGAACCGGCGCTGAGAGGCCGCGCAATGTGCCGGTTGTGTAGCGAACCGGCGCAGTCAGGCGGAGGTCAACTCACGGATCCGCTGGCTGATCACGTTCGTGATCCCGTCCCCGCGCATGCTCACCCCGTAGAGCACGTCCGCAATCTCCATTGTGCGCTTCTGATGGGTGATGACGATCAGTTGGCTGGAATCCCGCAGCGCCTCGATCAGCCCGAGCAGGCGGCCGAGGTTCACGTCGTCCAGGGCCGCCTCGACCTCATCGAGGATGTAGAAGGGCGAGGGCCGGGCCCGGAAGATCGCCACGAGAATCGCCACTGCCGTCAACGAACGCTCCCCGCCGGACAGCAGCGAGAGCCGCTTCACCTTCTTGCCGGGAGGCCGCGCCTCGACCTCGACGCCCGTGGTGAGCAGATCGTCGGGATCGGTCAGGATCAACCGGCCCTCCCCGCCCGGGAACAGGGTCGCAAATACTTTCTCGAACTCCTCGGCCACATCGGCGAACGCCTCGGCGAAGACGGCAAGGATCCGGGTGTCCACCTCACGGATGACCGAAAGGAGATCGCGCTTTGTGTTTCTGAGGTCCTCGAGTTGCGCGGCCAGAAATGCGTGCCGCTCCGCCAGGGCCGCGAACTCCTCCAGGGCGAGCGGGTTGACCTTGCCCAGCAGTGCCAGATCGCGCTCGGCTCGGGATGCCCGTCGCTCCTGCGTCAACCGGTCGTACGGCTTGGCCGACAATTCCTCGATGCCTTGCGCCTGCGCCGCTGCCAACTCGGCCGCCGACGGCGGCACCAATTGGCTGGGGGCGTACTCACTGATCAGGATGTCGACGTCAGCGCCGTACTCCTGCGCGGCTCTATCCTCGAGCGCCTCGATCCGCAGCCGCTGCTCGGCCCTGGCCACCTCGTCCCGATGCACTTCATCGGTGAGCCGGTCCAGGTCAGCCGTGAGTTCCCGGATTCGGGTCCGCAGCTCCAGTAGCTCGCTTTCCCGGCTGGCTTTCTCGCACGACAGCTCGTCTCGGTAGGCGGCTGCTCTGTGCAGGGAGGCATTCACATGGGCGATGGTCTGTTCCGCGGCGATGCGGACTTCCTCGGCGATTCCGGCCCCCCGCCGTCGCGCCGCCACGGCAGCAACCTGGCGTACCCGGCTGGCTCGTTCCTGCTCTGCGGCTCGGTGCAACGCATCCGCGCGACTGCCCAGCGCGCGGGAACGTTCCTCGGTCGTGCGGACGGCCAGGCGCAGTTCCATCTCCTCCTGGCGGGCCATGGCGACGGCGCGCTGCAACTCGTCGCGGGCAGCCGGAGACGGCTCGTCGGCCGAGGCATCCAGCTGCGCGGCCTGCCAGCGTTCCTCCAAATCGGCCAGCCCAGCCAGGTCCAAGTCGCGGGCACTCTCGGCGGCGCAACGCGCGTCCTCGAGCCGAGCTGCCTCGGCGGCCGCCGACCGGGCCGCGGCACCGAGTTCGCTCAGCTGCTCGGCCACGGCGGAATGCGCCGCATCCGACTCATGCAGCGCCGCCAGCGCAGCCTCCACAGCGGCTGACTGGCGCGTCGCGAGCTGCCTGGCGGCTTCCAGTTCAGCCCGCAACTGGCTGCTGCGCGCCTGCGCGGCCGCGTGCTCGCGCTGCGCCTCGTCGAGCGCAGCTCGGACCTCGATCGCACTGGGTGCAGTGACCGAACCACCGAAGGACCACTCTGCTCCGAGGAGGTCGCCGCCCGCAGTGACGGCCCGAAGTCTGGGGTGCGCCTCGACCAGCCGCACCGCCTCGTCGAGGTCGGAGACGACCAGCACCCGATTCAGGGCGCGACCCAGTGCTGGGTGGAGCTCCACCGGACCGGTCACCACATCGCGCACCCAGCGGGTGCCCGCCGGCAATGTGGGCCAGGGGTCGACCGGGTCCGCCGCTGGACCGCCCCCGCATGAGAGGACGCCGGCTCGACCCGCGTCATGGTCGCGCAGATGGGTCAGCGCAGCCGAGGCGTCGCGGGGCGTTCGTACAGCCACTGCGTCGGCGATCGGCCCCAGTGCGGCGGCCACCGCAACCTCGTAACCCGGCTCGACCCGCAACAGCGCCGACAGCGACCCCAGTAGGCCGGGCACCGCCGCATCGGCCGACAACAGGGCCCCCGCCCCGTCCTTGCGGTGCAAACCCTCCGCAAGTGCGTCGGCGCGGGCCCGCCACGCGTCGCGCTGACGTTCTGCCTCTCGCTCGGCGTCGATCAGCCCAGCGACCCCGGTGGCGGTCGCTTCGTAGGCCGCTACGGCACCCTCGTGACGCGCGTCGAGGCTCTGCTCGCAATCCCCGAGTTCCCCGATCTCGCTCTCGACGGCCTCGAATTGCGCCGCGGCACGCTCGGCGCGGGTACGAGCTTCACCGACTGCAGCGGTCAGGCGTCTGATCTCGTCCTCAGCCGCACCAGCCCGGCTGCGAACTGCCTGCAGGTCGCCGGCCAGGCGGGCCAAGCCCTCTCGGCGATCGGCCCGCGCGCGGGCGACCCGCACCAGTTCCTCCTCCGCCTGGCGCAGTTTCCCCTCCAACTGCGCCCGCACGGACAGCGCTATAGCCAGGTGTTCACGTTCGCCGGTCAGATGTCCCTCGAGGTCACCTCGCTCGGTCTCGACCGCGAGCGCCTCGGCTGTGAGTGCCTGCGGATCGCGTCCGGGCGGCGGCTCCGGCAGCGGCGAGGACAGGTGCCGGAACCGCTCGGCGGCGAGCTGGGAGGTGCTGCGTAGCCGCTCGCCCACTGCCGAGAGCTGATACCAGACCTCTTGGGAGCGGGCCAGTGCCGGCGAGGTCTGCGCCAGACCGGTCTCCAGTTCCGCCTCGCGGGCGTGCGCAGCACGCAACTGGGCTTCCACCTCGGACCGGCGGCCGCGGATGAGTTCTTCGTCGGCGAGCTCCTCGTCCAGCGACTCGCGCAAGCTGACCAGGTCATCGGCGAGCAACCGCAATCGGGCATCTCGCAGATCTGCCTGGACCGACTGCGCCCGACGAGCCACCTCAGCCTGGCGGCCGAGCGGTTTGAGCTGGCGCCGAAGTTCCTCGGTCAGGTCCCCAAGCCGATCGAGATTGATCTGCATCGCATCGAGCTTGCGGATCGCCTTCTCTTTGCGCTTGCGATGCTTCAGAACTCCCGCGGCCTCCTCGATGAAACCGCGGCGCTCCTCGGGACGGGCCGAGAGCACCGCATCCAGCTGTCCCTGGCCGACGATGATGTGCAGCTCGCGGCCGATTCCGGAGTCGGAGAGAAGTTCCTGGATGTCGAGCAGCCGGCAGGATGATCCGTTGATCTCGTACTCACTCTCCCCGGAGCGGTACATCCGGCGGGTGATCGAAATTTCGGTGTAATCGATCGGCAGCGCACCGTCTGTGTTGTCGATGGTGAGCGTCACCTCCGCCCGGCCCAGAGGTGCCCGCCCGGCGGTACCGGCGAAAATGACGTCCTCCATCTTCC
>JALZDV010000434.1 GCA_030862345.1 Actinomycetota bacterium
CGAGTCCCGAAGTTGTTCTGTGAAGCGCGGTTTCCCGTACGAGGCGAGAGCCATCACCTTGTACTCGTCGCAGCTGCGCAGGAAGCCGAGGTGCGCGGTCAGATCCTCGTAGGCCAGCCCCAGGGAATGCGGCAGCACCTGACCGTACAACTGGGTCAGTAGGCCGTCGTCGTAGCGCCCGGCCAGGTGACTGCTCGCTTCTCCGCGACCGTCGAGCACGAGGACGTCGCAGTCCCGGTACGGACCGGCCAGGCCCGCGGAGGCGGCGTGTGCCACGTGGTGGGCGACGTAGCTCACCCGGCTCGGGTCGAGCCCAGGCAGGGCGGTGCTCAGAAACCCCGGCGCCGTACGGGCGTAGTCGATCCGCAGGTGATCCCAGGGATCGTCGAGCCCCAGCTGGTCGGCCGGACGGGACAGAGCTGGGTCGAACGAATATGCCACCCTGTCCAGGTCTGCGGCGGTGATGCCGCCGCGGGCCAGGCACCAGCGCGCTGCCTGCTCCGGCAACTCCCAGGCCGAGAAGGGGACGGGCCGCTTTCCGTGCTTGCGGCGGCTGAACCGCTCCTCCTCGGCTGCGGCCACGATCTGGCCGTCGACGACCAGCGCCGCCGAGGGGTCGTGAAATATCGCGTTCACGCCGAGAATCCGCATTGCAACCCTTCGCATCACCCCGCCGAAACGCCTACATAGGACAAGTGCCCGCTTCTCGGCGGGAGAAACGGTTCTCGACAAGAGAAGTGGTTCTCGACCAAGACAGGTCGTTCTCCGTCGCACGGCACCGTCGCTGCGATCAACACACGCGGGGGTGGTGCATGAACGGGGGCGGTCGGGGCACTGAGGCCGCGTGCGGATCCTGCTCTGGCATGTGCACGGTTCCTGGACGACCTCGTTCGTACAGGGCCGGCACGAGTACGTCGTACCGGTCGACGCCGAACGCGGGCCCGACGGCCGCGGACGAGCGCAGACCTGGCAGTGGCCGGCCAGCGTCACGGAGATTCCGGGCCACGAACTTCGTGGTCACGATGTCGATGTCGTTCTTCTGCAGCGGCCGCACGAGGCAGCGCTCGTGGAGACGTGGATGGGGAGGCGGCCCGGGTACGACCTGCCGGCCGTCTATCTCGAGCACAACACGCCGGGCGGCAACGCGCCGGCCACCCGGCATCCCTACGCCGACCAGCACGCGATCCCGATCGTTCATGTGACCGCCTTCAACCGGCTCTTCTGGGATTGCGGATCCGCGCGGACCGAGGTGATCGACCACGGGATCGTGGATCCGGGGCACCGCTATCTCGGTGACGAGCCGCGTGCAGCAGTCGTCATGAACGACCCCATCCGGCGAGGGCGTGCCGTGGGAACCGATCTGCTTGCGGCGCTGTCCGAGGCCGTGCCGCTGGATGTGTTCGGCATGGGCGTTGCCGGGCTCGGCGCCCATCTGGGCCTACCCGAGCAGCGCCTGCGCACCTACGAGAACCTCCCGCAGCACGAGCTGCACCTCGGGCTCGCGCGCCGCCGCCTGTACCTGCACACGACGCGGTGGACGTCGTTGGGCCTGTCGCTGCTGGAGGCGATGCACCTTGGGATGCCGGTGGTAGCGCTGGCTACGACCGAGGTGGTCGCCGCCGTCCCGTCCGCGGCTGGGGTGATCAGCACCCGCCCCGAGGCTCTGGCCGAGGCGGCCAGCCGGTTCCTCGCCTGCCCTGCGGACGCGCGCAGGACCGGCGCAGTGGCGCGGGAGGCCGCGCTCGAGCGGTACGGACTGAAGCGATTTCTCGACGACTGGGACCGTCTGCTGGCCGCCACCCTCAGGTGAGGCCCGGACCTCCCGACTCCAGCCGTACCAACTCGTCCTCGAGACGACGGCTGATGCGACTACGGGCTCGAAGGGCGGCCACTGTCCTGGGAAGGGCGTCCACCAGGCCGGCCCGTCCGGTCGGCGAGCGGAGTTGTCGGAGCAACTCTCGCATCACGAACAACCAGGATCGACGCATCACTGCCGTCAACAGCTTGCTTCGCTCGATGCTGACCTGTCGCTGGTCCGGAGAATCTCGGTGCGGGGAAGGATGGTGGTGCACAACGATTTCCTCGACGTAGGCCAAGCCCCAACCGGCGGCCGCGAGATCTATGGCCACCCGCTCCTCCTCTCCGGGAAAGCGGACTACTTCGTCGAATCCGCCAACCGCGCAGAAGGCAGCACGGCGAACCATGGCAGCACAAGCTATGAACCCGCGGATGGACGGGCCGGGCAGATCCGGCATCCGGCCCAGGCCCGACTGGGCCATCAGCTCACAGAGCGCATCGGGACGCTGCTCCTCGCCGACGACGATCCGAGCCGCGAGCAAGCCCAACTTGGGATACTGCTCGAAGAGTTCGACGGCATGCCGCAGGCCCCCTGGCGCCCACCACGAATCATCGTCGGCAAAGGCGACGTATCGCGTGGTAGCCAGGTTCGCACCCACCGTGCGAGCGAAGGCGCCGCGGTTGTCCGTCAGTTCCAGCACCTGCACATCCGGCAGTTCACCCCGAACCGCGGCGGCGGTGCCATCGTCGGATCCATTGTCCACCAGGATCACTGGGGCCTCGTGCCGCGGCAGGCTAGCCAGCAGCTCGCGGCGTCGGTTGCGCGTGGCAACCACGACCGTCACGTCCACGGCAGCGTCACTGATCCCGTCGGTTCGGCAATGGGGCCGCACGCTACCCGCAGGTCTGGCCGGCCAGGTCCATTGCGGTCGATCGCGGGCATGATCAGCCCCAGCGGTCCCGGCCGAAACGCGCCAGTTGACGAGCCGCCCACCGCGGCATGGTGACATCATCGAACAGCGCTATAAGTCGCTGATCGGCTGTTCAGCGACCGTCCAGAGACAGCGCGAGGTCGCTGTTGCTGCGCCGGAGTAGAAGCGCGGCGAGTGGTGAACATGCGGCCAATGCAGCGCCGGCCATCTCACCGAACTCCTCCAGATGCATGACCAGCGTGTAGCCGAGGTCCGAGCCCTCATACGGACCCGCTTGCTCACCCAGCATCAGGCCGCCGAGTGCCTCCAGCCCTACGGCCGAGACAAACAGCAAGCCGAGTCCGCCCAGCGACAGGGTCATCGATCGCCTAGGCAGGTGACGGGAGGCCACCAGGGCGATGACGAGCATGGTCAGTGCGATCGGCGCGCCCAGGACCAGCCAGGGGAAGGCGAAGCCCGCCTCGGTCAGGGCGAGGCCCCATACGTCCAGCCGCTCGTGCAGTGCGGTCAGTTCATCCAGCGCCAGTAGGGCCAGGAGCACGGCGAAGATCCACCAGGCAGCCGCGCCACCCACCCCGCACCGCCGAGCCAAGGCCCCTGCGAACACGTGCAGGACTGCAGCGCCGAGCAGCAGGGAGACAGTCCACCAGGTCGGCAGATTCGCCTCGTCGTTCACGTAGGTGAAGATCCGCAGATCACCACGGTCCCGGGTCAGCTCGTGATCGATGAGCACGGGCAGGAACAGGCTGACCGCCACCAGAGCGCTGGAGACGGCGAGCAGGACGAGCAGCAACCGTGGCCAGCGCACGACAGCAGTGCCGGCGGCCGCTGGCCGCTCCGTGGCGACTTCGGAACCGGTGCGCACGGTGAGAAAGTAGCCAGCCGAGTTAAGAAACCGGTGAGAAACGCCGGCGGCGCGCTGGTCCGGGCCTGCTCAAACACCTTGCCCCTCGTCGAGGACGACAAGTTCACCGGATGGCTGTCCGGGGCACCACTGGGCGAGCCGTGGGTGAGCCTCGGCGGCCCATCCGAGGGTGTCGACGCCGACGAGTTCCGCACCCTGGGGTGATGACTCTGTCAATAACGGGTTGCTTGACAAGGCAGATGCTCCGGGCTTGACTCTACTTGTCCGACAACCTGGCCAAATTGTTCAAACAGTCAAGGGGTCGTGTGGAACGCATCGTCGTGGTGGGCGGATCGCTGGCTGGCGTCGAGGCTGCAGCGGCGCTTCGGCGAGACGGGTATGCCGGGCTCCTCACCGTGATCGCCGAGGAGCACCATGAGCCCTACGAGCGCTATCCGCTGTCCAAGGACTTCCTTACCAAGGGCCTCGATGCCTCAGAGATTGGTCTGGACGCGGTCCTCTGCTCGGACGTGGAGATGCTGGCGGAACAGGAGGCGGTGAACCTCGACTGCCGGGACCGCTACGTGACGTTGCGGGGATGGGCCCGGCTTCCCTTCGACGGGCTGGTGATCGCGACCGGTTCGCGACCGCGACGCCTGCCCTGGACCAGGGACCTCGCGGGGGTCTATTACTTCCGCACACTGGATGACGCCTTGTTGGTCCGCGCAGCACTCGACACACGACCAGAGCACGTGGTGGTTGTCGGGGGAGGGCTCATCGGCTCGGAGGTCGTGTCCGCGGTGACCGCCCGCGGCCTGGCGGTGACCCTCGTGGACATGTCGCAGGCTCCTCTCGAGCGAACTGTCGGACCAGTCGTGGCTGCGCATCTGCTCGAGGCGCATGTTGCCCACGGCGTACACATCCTCACCGGCACGAAGATCTCCGACGCGAGCACCGAGGGTGAACAGGTGCGAGAAATCGAGCTCGAATCCGGTGAGTGTCTAGCAGCAGATCTCGTCATTGTCGCCGCGGGGACCATTCCCAACGTCGAGTGGCTCCGGTCGAGCGGCCTGCACCTCGAGGACGGGGTCCTGTGCGACGCCACACTTCACGCGGTTGGCGCAACGGACATTGTGGCGGCGGGTGACGTTGCCCGGACGTCTTACGCGCTACTCGATGGTGAGGCGGTCCGCGTCGAGCACTGGCGCAACGCCATCGAACAGGGCAGACGAGCAGCCTCGAACCTCCTGCGGGGCCCGCGGGCCTCGCAGCCGTTCGACGCGACTCCCTGTTACGGCACGAGCATCCAGGGAAACTACGTCAGGGTGGCGGGACTTCCCCAGTACGGCGACGAAACCGTGATCGCTTGGGGATCCATCTCTTCGTCTAGGTACGTTGCGGCTGTCGGCCGACGAGGCTGCCTGGTCGGGACCCTTGCTGTGAACACACCCGACGAAGTGACCGCACACTACACGGCGCTGGTAGAGGCCTCGGCTCGCGAGCTGCGCCGACGTACGCCCGCTGAGCCAATCAGTCCAGGGTCCCCTAAATACCCTTGACAACATGCATGGCCCAGTGTGAAACTGGACCAATTGGTCAGGCCACCAGGCAACCATACTGGAGTGAAGGATCACTGATAAATGCCGACAGCGATCGCCCCGCTCATCACGGACCCGATTTTCGACGGGGTCAACGATCCCACGCTCGTGTGGAACGAAGCGACATCGGAGTGGTGGTGCATTTTCGCTCGACGACGGTCCAACGTGCGCCTCTCGGCGCAGACGATCGGGCCTGTCCATGGCACGCCGCTGGGCGCAGCCACGTCGACGGACCACGGGGCGAGCTGGCTTTACCGGGGGGCGCTGAACCTTCCCATCGAGCCCGGCCACAACACCTTCTGGGGACCGACTGCCTTTACCGTTGACGGGGTGCACCACCTGTTCACCACGTTCATCAGAGGAGTTCCCAACGACCCAGCATGGGACAGCCACGGCCGGCCCAGCCCCTGGGCGCGGCAGGTGCATCACCTGTCCAGCAGCGATCTTTGGACTTGGAAGCACCACGGCCGAGTCGACCTGGGCACCGACCACGGGCATGACGCCGCCGTCCTCCAGATGCGTGACGGAACCTGGTCTCTCTGGTTCAAGGACGAGGCCATCGGCGGCGCAATCTGCCGGGTCGACAGCACGGATCTGGAGACGTGGTCCAGTCCCTTGACGGTGCTTCCTGAGTGGCATGAGAGTCCCATCGTCTTCCAGCTGGGCGGCTACTACTGGCTGGTGGCGGAGTCGCGTTCCGGCCTGACCTCCTACCGGTCGGAGCATGCATCGATCTGGGAAGCGACTGGGCCGTTCGTGGCTGAGGTCGGCTCGAGGACCGCAGATGTCGGCCCGGTTCGATCGCCGGACGTAGTGCCGCTCCCGGACGGCACGGCGTACCTCGTCTACTACACACAGACGGGGGTCGACAGCTACGGCAACCCGGCTCCGACCTCATCGCAGACCTCGACCGCACAGGTTGCGCTGCTCAGCGTCGTGGCGGGCCACCTCCATTGTGACCGCGACGCCGAGTTCGACTTCCGGCTTCCTGACCAGCTAGCCCATGTCTGAGAAGTCGGCCCCCTTGAGCAAGGTTCAGTCGTACGACATCGCCGTACTCGGGCTTGGTGCCATGGGCGCGATGGCCGCGTGGCGTGGAGCCAGCCGGGGCGCGAAGGTGCTGGGAATCGAGCAGTTCGGCATCGCGCATGCCCGTGGGTCCTCGCACGGGGGATCGCGCATCTTCCGCAAGACGCTCTTCGAAGGGCCTGACTACGTCCCGCTCATCGAACGCGCCGACCAGCTTTGGACTCAATTGGGTGCCGAGTCCGGGAAAACCGTGTTCCAGCGCTCCGGCGGGCTCTGCATCGGGCCGCGCGATGGGCAGCTCGTCCAAGAAGCGCTGCAGTGCGCAAGGTTCGGTGGCTTCGAGCACCAGCTACTCGAACCTGATGAGCTGGCCGCTCGCTATCCACAGCACGCGCCGTTCGGTGACGACGTGGCGGTCCTGGAGCCGGGTGCCGGCGTCCTGGATCCGGAGGAGTCGATTCGCGCGGCCCTCGGGCTTGCGCAAGCCGCGGGCGCGGATCTCCGGTTCGAGACACGAGTCAGCGCGCTCCGTACCGGCGGGGCCGGTGTGGAGATCATCATCGGGTTCGGGGAGGAGACCGTCCAGGCTCGCCGAGCGATCGTGTCGACCGGCGCGTGGTTCACGGACCTGCTGCCTGAACTGGAACTGCCCCTGCGGGTCCAGCGGTCGGCTCTGATCTGGTTCCAGGGCAAGGACCGGGCGGCGTACCGACCTGACCGGTTCCCCACCTTCGTCCGCGAGAACGCGGAGATGGACGGCTGGGGGATCCCCGACGTCGATGGTGCCGGCGTGAAGATCGGTGGCGGCCCGTCGGCCCCGAAGCCGTGGCTGGACCATGCCGACGACAACGACTACCCACTCAACGCGAAGGACACCGGCCCGGCGGAGGAATTCTGCCGAGTTGCCTTCCCAGGACTCGACCCGGTGTCGGTGGCCGGGCGACCGTGCATGAACTCGAAGAGTCCCGATGGGAACTTCGTGGTCGGGATCCCCGAGGCCGCACCGTCATTAGTCCTGGCTGGCGGGTTTTCCGGTCACGGTTTCAAACACGCGTCCGCCATCGGTGAGGTCACGGTAGACCTTGCGCTCGACGGAGACTCCGGCATCCCGCTTGCCACATTCTCGCCCGACCGTTTCTCCGCAGGAGGCGACTGACATGGACCACGAACCGCTCGGCCACTCAGGCCTAAGGGTCAGTCCTGTAGCGCTCGGCACCATGAACTTCGGCCCCGTCACTCCCGAGGCGGACGCGCGCAAGATCATGGATACCGCCTACCACCAGGGCATCAATCTCTTCGACACTGCAAACGTCTACGGCGCCGATGCCAACCGAACGATCGCCGACAACTCTCTTAAGAAGGGGCTCACCGAGCAGATCATCGGCCGATGGATGGCCGACATGCCGGGCCGTCGCGAACAGGTGGTCATGATCTCCAAGGCCTACGGGTGCATGGGGGAGGGGCCGAACGACATGTACTTGTCGGCAGCCCACCTCCGTCGTGCCTGTGAGGATTCGCTCAGGCGTCTGCAGACCGACTATCTCGACATCTTCATGCTCCATCACGTCGACCGGAGCACCAGTTGGGAGGAGATCTGGGAAGTACTCGGCGACCTCCGCCAGGAGGGCAAGATCCGGTACGCCGGCACCAGCAACTTCGCTGCATGGCAGATCGTCCAGGGCCAGGAGGTGGCCCGCGCACGGCATCTGCTCGGCTTCGTCGCGGATCAGAGCATCTACAACCTCATGGAGCGGACGATCGAGCTCGAGCTCCTGCCTGCCTGCCGCGAGTACGGGATCGGCGTCATGCCGTACAGCCCCTTAAACTCAGGTCTCCTCGGCGGAATCCTCACCAAGACCCAGACGGCTGCACGCAGCGCAAGCTCGAGAGCCACGAAGCAACTCAAGAGCCGTAAGGACCAGATCTCGGCGTTCGAGGACTTCGCCCAGGACCTTGGACACCCCGCGGCCGTCGTGGCTCAAGCATGGCTTTGCCACCAGCCCGGCATCGCGGCCCCGATCATCGGCGCTCGCAACGTGGACCACGTCGACGACGGTGTCGCAGCCGCCAACTTGGATCTTTCTGCATCGGAGCTCGAAGCTCTCGATGGCATCTTCCCCCCGACGGGGGCCGCACCGGAGGCATATGCATGGTGACCACATTCCAGCCGTTCGAACTCGAGAACTGGCAGTCTGACTATGAGCAGACAGTCCAGTTCAACCTCTCGGATAGCACATGCAACCCGCTCACCCTCGGCGAGCTCCTAGGCGACAAAACCGACCTCGAGAAGATCCTCGGTACGAAGATGTACTACCCCGAGGTCAACGGGGAGGCCGACCTTCGCGAGAAGATCGCCCTGCGGTACCCAGGCGCGGGTCTCACTGCCGACAACGTTCTGGTGACCATCGGGGCCTCCGAGGCGAACGCCTCCATCGTGGACGCCTTCTGTCCGCCGGGCTCGCGCGTGATCGTGATGGAACCTGGCTACCAACAGGTGTGGGGGATCGCCAAAAACCGAGCCTGCGAGGTCGTAGGGTTCCAGCTCGATCCCGCCCAGGATTGGAAGCCTGACTTGCGGTCCCTGCGCGACCTGGTCACCGCGGAGACCAGTCTCATCTACGTCTGCAACCCGAACAACCCGGCCGGATACATCCTGACCGATCAGGAGATGGACGAGATCGTCGAGATCGCCTCCTGGTACGGAACCTGGCTGGTCGCCGACGAGGTGTACGCCGGAAGCGAGCACAACCCGGACGCGCCAGCGCGAACCTTTGTCGGACGCTACGACCGCGTCATCGGGGTCAACAGCATGTCCAAGTCCTACGGGCTCTCGGGCCTCCGGATTGGATGGGCCATTGGCTCACCCGTAGTCATCCAGGCGCTCTGGCGCCGGCACGAGTACGCCGCCATCGCCACCGGACGCCTAGACAACGTCCTGGCCAGCGTGGCTCTGGAGCCAGATACATCCGCGCGGATTCTCGCCCGCAACCGGGAGGCCATGCTGGCCGGCTGGAACCTGTTCGACGAATGGCAGGAGAAGATGGGCGGCCTCGTCCAGGCCCACCAGCCGATGGCGACGCCGCTGGCCTTCATCCGGTTCGAGACCTCACTCGACTCGAAAGAGATCGGGCACCGGCTCCGTCGAGAGGCGTCCACCCTGATCTGTCCTGGTGTGTTCTTCGGTCACGACGGCTACCTGCGGATGAACTTCGGTTTCGGCCAGGCCGAGGTTGCCGGCGCGATCGCGGCGATGACGCCGGTCGTGCACGCGATGGCTGAGGAGGCACCGCTGTGACGCGTCCGACCGTGAACATTCAGGTTCTCGAGGACTCCTATGCCGTGTGCCGAATGAAGCCGGATCGTCAGCTCACGCTGCCTGGCGCCTCGCCATCTATCTACTCCGTTACCAGAACTCCTGCCGAGCTGTCGATCGTTTGCGCGTCGCATCTGGCGCCCGAGGACGCAGAGGTTGAAGAGGGCTGGTCGGCGATGGTGGTTGAGGGTCCGCTCGACTTTTCCCTGACCGGCATCCTCGCCTCGATCGCGGACCCCCTGGCCTCTGCGGAGATCTCGATCTTCGCAGTGTCGACTTACGACACGGACTACGTGCTCCTCAAGTCCCACCAGCGTGATGCGGCAGTGCGCACGCTGGAGGCAGCCGGGCATACGGTCGGGCGTTGAGCATGCAGGCCCGCTACGAGTGGCGGATCGGTGGTAATCACCACGTCGTGTGCCGCTCCTGCGCTTCGATCGCCGACCTCGACTGCGCTACTGGCGCAGCCCCTTGCTAGAGCCGTCTGATGACCATGGCTCCACGATCGACGAGGGCGAGGTCTCAACCGGGGGCTCCTCCCCTCCTGTTCCATCCCTTGCCGACCGCCCGAAACCGCCAGCCACGAAGAGTTGCCCGATGACCAGGCTCCGGCGGGTCGATCGCCGGGTTCTCGCTCTCGCTTCCCTCGACAGTCGCTCAGTGGGCGACGGGCCATCCCTGGTTCTCCAAGACGTCGCGGGTCGCGCCCGAGACCAACAAGGATTGGTGGCCAACCAGCTCGACCTGTCCGCCCTGCACCAGCACACGCCGGCAGCCGACCCCCTGGGGGCCGACTTCGAGTTCCCAGCGGAGTTTCGCGACGCTCGACCTCGAGGCGCTCGAGCGCGAATCTCGTCGAGGTAATGACGTTGCAGGACTGGGGCCCGCGGACTTCGGCCACTACGGCGGGCTCTTAGTCCGGTTGAGCTCGCATGCTGCGGGCACCTACCGGATCGAGGGCGGCCGTGGCGGCGCTGGCGACGGTGCGCAGCGCTTCGCCCCGTTGAACAGCTGGCCGGACAACGCGAAGCTGGACAAGGCACGCCGCCTGCTGTGGCCGGTGAAGAAGAAGTACGGCAAGAAGGTGTCGTGGGCCGACCTGTTGGTCGTCGCCGGCAATGTCGCCCCGGCTGCGATGGGCTTCGAGAAGTTCGGCTTCGGCTTCGGGCGCGAGGACGTATGGGAGCCCGACGAGATCTTCTGGGGTCCCGAGGACGCCTGGCTCGGCGACGAGGAGAGGTACGTGGTGACCGCGAGCTCTCCGGCCCGCAGGGTGCGGTGCAGATGGGTCTGCTCTACGTAAAACCCGAAGGTCCCAACGGCAACCCCGACCCGCTCGCGTCGGCCCGTGACATCCGCGAGACCTTCCGCAGGATGGCGATGAACGACGTGGAGACCGTTGCCCTCATCGCCGGAGGGCCACTCGTTCGGCAAGACTCACGGCGCCGTGACTGCGGACGACCACGTCGGTCCCGAGCCGGGAGGCAGCTCTCGAGGAGCAGGGTCTCGGCTGGCAAACACCTACGGCATGGGGAAGGGCGGCGACACCATTACCTCCGGACTGGAGGGGACCTGGACGCCCACGCCCAGCCGCTGGGGCAACGCGTACTTCGAGATCTGTTCGGCCACGAGTGGGAGCTTCGAAGAGCCCCGCAGGTGCACACCCGTGGTCGCCAAGGGCGGCGAGGCCGTTCTAGAGATCGGTGCCGGCCCCTCGGCGGCCAAACCGCTGCTCGACCAGCCTGAGGACACTCCGATCCGATCGACGAGCCAGATACCCGGCCTCCCGAGGAGTTCTGCGCTCGCGCCTTCCCCGGGCTGAACCCGGTGGCTGCCGCAGCCGAGCCCTGCATGAACTCCCGCACCGCCGACCGCGACTTCGTCCTGGGGCATCCCGGAGAAGGCACCGTCACTCGTGCTGGCCGGGGGATTCTCAGGACACGGCTTCAAGCACGCCAGCGGCGCTTGCGCTTGAGGGTGCCAGCGAATATCTGCGTGTGTTAGTATCTACGTATGGACGCAGGTACGCGGGGGCACGTTCGTCTTCCGTTCCCTGAGCACGTCGACCTCGCAGTCGAGGTCTTTGGGATGATCGCGGAGTCGACCCGCGTCCGGCTGCTGTGGGCGTTGTTTGAGCGTGAGCTGTCGGTCAATCAATTGGCTGAGACTGTCGGAAAACCGGCGAGTGGAGTGTCCCAACATTTGGCGAAACTGAGGCTGGCCCGCCTGGTTCGAACGAGGCGCGAGGGGACGCAGGTCTTCTACCGGATCGAGAATGAGCACGTACGTCAGCTCATCCAAGACGCCATCTATCACGCCGAACACGCGACCTTGGGCATCCCCGATCACCATCGTGGATCGAGCCCGCTGGTCCATACGATCGCCACTTCGCCAGCTCCGGCGCAACCCTACGAGAAGGAGAAAACGCTATGACAAATCGGCGTGACACTTTCATTTTGGTCCCTAGCCCGGGCAAGGGGGAGGAGGAAGCGCAGGCCGACGTGTCGACCTGGCTGCGCGACATTGAGGGAACTGCTGGGTACCGGGGAGGGGCGGTGTTGAAGGAGTCTGCTAATGAGCTGCTGCCCAACACTCTAGTGCTGACGCTCGACTTCCAGTCCACTGACGCCATTCGAGCCTTCCGCAAGGAGATTGGGGAGGGCACCAATCCGATCACCAACGACGACAAGGCGACCAAGTCGGCGGATCAGGTTGCGGTCCTCGGCGACCTGGAGGGCGCGCCTGCACTGCGGTATGAGAAGGGGAACGGCATGCTCGCCCTGCCTCCGCACGTTCATGGGCTGGTCGTTGACGAACACACGGTTAGCCCTAACTGAGGGGTGGGGCCAGGGCAAAAAGAATCTCCAGCATGAACAAACCGACACGCGACGACCCATCGAACCCGGCGTCCACACGCCATAACCACTGGGAAGCCGGCGACCGAGAAGGTGAACCCGGCCACGACCATGGCCCTGACCACGGCGACCACTGCCACGGGACGGGGCTCTGGGCGAAGGTCAAGCACGTCCTGGTGCCGCACTCGCATGACGCGAACGAAGTGATTCAGTCTGCCGAAGAGTCGAGTGGCGAGGGCATGCGAGCGGCCTGGATAGGCCTAGCCGGTATGGGTGCCACAGCCATCATGCAGATGGTCATCGTGGCGATCTCGGGTTCAATTGCCTTACTTGCTGACACCCTGCACAACGTCGGACACGCAGTGACGACGATCCCGCTCATCATTGCCTTTAAGATCGGTCAGCGGGCGGCGACCAAGCGGTACAGCTACGGGTATCGGCGTGCTGAGGACTTGGTGGGTGTGTTCATCGCGCTGGTTATCGCAGTCTCAGCTGGCCTGATCATCTGGGAGTCTGTGGAGGCTCTACTCAACCCGCGGCCCCTTTCCAACCTGTGGTGGGTTTTTGCAGCAGGTCTCGTCGGGGCGGCCGGCAATGAGTTGGTGGCTGTCTACCGGATCCGAGCCGGCAGGCGGATCGGATCCGCAGCATTGACCGCTGAGGGGCAGCATGCCCGCGCCGATGGCTTCACTTCGATTGCCGTGGTCTTCGGGGTCGTCGGGGTCTGGCTTGGCTTCCCCCAGGCGGACGCCATCATCGGGTTCTTCATCGCCCTGGCGATTCTCGGGATTCTCTTTAGCTCCCTGCGCACCACCGTGCGTCGCCTCATGGACGGTGTGGAGTCTGGCGTGGTCGACGAAATGGCCGCGGTCGCGAGTCGCGTGGACGGGGTTGTCGGGGTGGGTCGGGTTCGTGCCCGCTGGAGCGGTCACCGGATGGAAGCCGATGCAAACATCGCCGTGGACAGCAGGCTCACCATGATTGAGGGGCATGCAGTGGCCGAGCAAGTCGAACACGAACTACTGCACAAGATTCCGCACATGGAGGCCGTGATTGTCCACCTGAACCCCATGCTAGATGGCGAGGAGCCGGACAAACTCCACGAGCTGACCCAGCACCACGAAAGTGCAAACGCACGCAAGGCCTACCGGGCAAGCATGGGCGGCAGAAGCTCGACCTGATGGAGATTGGGATCCCGGCATCAACTGTCGCGGTCACGTCCCGCGGCGTGGCGTGTGAGCTGACCTCCGCGTGATCTTTGGGTTGGACTCTATGCGGTGATCGCGGTCAGGGTCACCTCCTCGGGTTCGGCGTTCTCGATGACCGACAGCCGGGACTTGGCCAGAACTTCGAGCCGATGTAGCGGCGCATCTCGGTCCATTCATCGTGTTGTTCGGTGAGGACGGCGCCAACGAGGCGGATCAGGGCGTCGCGGTCGGGAAAGATGCCGACGACGTCCGTGCGGCGGCGGATCTCGCGGTTGAGCCGCTCTTGGGGTTGTTGGACCAGATTTGGCGCCAGATGGCTTCGGGGAATCCGGTGAACGCCAGGATGTCGGCGCGGGTGACCCGCCTGGCAGAACGGGCCCGTGCCGAGTCGTGGCCGCCGCAGCAACCACTCGGTCGTAAGCACGCAGCTGTTCCGAGTTGGTGTGTCGACTCGGCAGCCGGCCAACGCAGCAAAGCCGCGTCGCTAGATTGGTAGTCGCCGGGCCCGTCAGGTCAGCCCCGTAGCCATCGGATGGAGGCCCTGCGGTGAGCACCTTTGATAGAGCGGGCGAGCGATCATTCCGCGACCGCGCACGCCTATGAAGATTTCAAGCACGCAGTCCTCACCAGCCGCTTACCGCCGGGCGAGGAATTGCGCGAGGGCGTGCTCGCCGAGACCACCGGCTTCGGGCGCACCCCCGTTCGAGAGGCGCTGCGGTGGTTGGTGCATGAGGGATTCGTCGAGGTCCGCCCCAGACAGGGCTATCGGGTCTCGACGGTCAGCATCGCCAGCGTCCGAGACCTGTTCGAGATGCGCCTGCTGCTGGAACCCGCCGCCGTGGAGCTGGCTGCAGAGCGGGCCTCGGACGAGGAGCTGGCCGCGCTGCACCCGCCACGAGACCTACGACCCGGACGGGGCCGGCAGCTACGAGCAGTTCCTCCGGGAGAACCGCCACTTCCACGTGCCCATCGCACGCATAGCCGGCAACGAGCGGCTCGCCAGGAGCTTGCAGGTGCTGCTGGAGGAGATGCAGCGATTGTTCTTCATCAGCTCGGTGGCGCGGAATTGGCCGCCGAGCTCGCGCACGAGCACCACGACCTGCACGACGCACTGCTCGCTCGAGATGCGCCGTGTGCCCGGGTCCATCGTGGTCAGCCAGATCGAAGGCAGCCGGGAGCGGGTACTCCAGAGCCTGATCCGGGCGTCGCGCCTGCCCGGTCGAGCCGCCGCCGGCGTCGTGCTCGCCGAAGGACGTTAGGACCGAACGCGGCGAGCGGGTCGCTGCGATCTGCATCGGCGGGCCCACGTTGACAAGGGCGCCTTGCGAAATACCGGAGGGGGGTATAGCGTCAGG
>JALZDV010000442.1 GCA_030862345.1 Actinomycetota bacterium
GACCTCAGCTTGCCGGTTCCTGTACTGCCCTTCGGTCTGGTCTTCACCGGCATCCAAGTCGTGGACGAGGGGATGCAGGTCCTCGCCCAGGGCGACGACATCGTGCTCGAACAACCGGCCTGACCGAGCTCCCCTGCGGACGTTATGCGCATAACGCCCGGAATGGCCCAGCAATTCGGGACGTTATGCGCACAAGGGGCGACAGGGGGAGTGCTGCCGATGGACGGCGTACAGCTGGTCGGCGTGATCGGTCTGGCCGTCGTGCTCGTCCTGGTCGCCGCTACCGTTGCTGTTCGCCGACACCTCGACGGTCGGCTCCGCAGTGCGACACAGCCAGAGCTCGGGCACTTTGGCGGGTTTGGCCCAAACCGCCAGGACAGGCGCCCGGACTCCGGCAGCCGCGCGCCGTCGCTGGCCGAGGTCGGGATCGCCGTGCCGTCCGACCAGGTCACGGTGGTCCAGTTCTCCGGGAAGTACTGCGCGGTGTGCCCGCAGGCCAGAACGCTCGTCCAGCGGGTGCTGACGGACAATCCGGAGATCGCCCACGTCGAGGTGGACGTTGCAGACCACCTGGACGCGGTACGAAGCCTGGACATCCGCCGCACACCGACACTGCTGATCGTCGACGGCCGGGGTCGGGCAGTGCACCGGGTCTCCGGAATGCCCCGGGAGAGCGAACTGCGTTCCGCGCTGCTAGATCTGGTCGACCACCGGTGACCAGTGACCGGATGATCTTCGCTCGGGGATCGGTCGGCGGCAGCCCGCGGCGCTGGTACCGTTTGGGCATGGGTTGGCTGCTCACCTCGCGCCGCACAGTAGATCTGTGCCGCCTCGGCAGCTGCCTGTGTCTGGCCTCCTAGAAGGTCACTGATCTCTTCGAGGGCTCCGACGAGTCCCAGCGAACCTCAGTGGCCGCGCCGACGATCTTGTCCCGTCCGGTCCGTAGGAGGCTTCCATGCCCAGTGACTCCGTCACCACCCGCACCAATCCGCACACCACGCAAACCCGTCAGCCGGGTGCTCCGGAGGTGGACGTCCGGGCGCCGCGCTTTCTCGCGTGGATCACCTCGTTCGTGCTTGCCGCCGGACTGCTGTTGTCCAGCGGCTGGATCTTGCTGTTCCAGACGGCCGTCTTCGCACTCGGTGCCTTCGCCGGCGTGCGGTACTCGCCGTACAACATCGCCTTCCGCTCCTGGGTCGCACCGCGGCTCGGGCCGGTTGTCCGGCGTGAGCCGCAGTCACCGCTTCGCTTTGCCCAGCTAGTCGGCTTCAGCTTCGCCGCCGTGGCCAGCATCGGCTACCTGGTTGGCGCACCGGTCCTCGGAGCGATCGCGACCGGATTCGCGCTAGCGGCGGCGCTGCTCAATGCCACGACGGGCTTCTGCCTGGGTTGCGAGATGTACCTGCTCGGCCAGCGAGCCATGCACCGATCCGCACCTCATCACCTGACCCCGCATCACCAGACAAGGCGTACGGACTCCGTACGCGCCACCGAAGGAGTTTGACCGCTATGAGCCGCAATGACGTCCTGGTCTCTGCTGACTGGGCCGAGGAGCACCGGGGCGACGACGGCCTGGTCTTCGTCGAGGTGGACGAGGACACCAGTTCCTACGACAAGGGGCACATCGCCGGGGCCGTGAAGCTGGACTGGAAGTCTGACCTGCAGGACCCGGTTCGCCGGGATTTCGTGAACAAGGAGCAGTTCGAGCAACTGCTCTCCTCCAAGGGCATCAGCAACGACGACACCGTCGTGCTCTACGGCGGAAACAACAACTGGTTCGCCGCCTACGCGTACTGGTACTTCAAGCTGTACGGCCACGAGAAGGTGGTCCTGCTGGACGGCGGACGGAAGAAGTGGGAACTGGATTCCCGCGAGCTCACCGACGCCGAGGTGACCCGCGAGCCGACGTCATACACCGCGAAGGAGCCGGACACCTCGATCCGCGCGTTCCGCGACGAGGTGGTCTCGGTCATCGGCGAACGGAACCTCGTCGACGTACGGTCTCCCGACGAGTTCGCCGGTCGACTGGTTGCCCCGGCGCACCTGCCGCAGGAGGGCGCACAGCGGCCCGGCCACATCCCGGGAGCCATCAGCGTCCCGTGGAGCAAGGCAGCCAACGAGGACGGCACCTTCAAGTCCGACGACGAGCTGACCAAGCTCTACGCCGAGGCGGGCATAGATGGCGCCAAGGACACCATCGCCTACTGCCGGATCGGGGAGCGGTCCTCACACACGTGGTTCGTGCTGCGAGAACTGCTCGGCCACCAGAACGTCAAGAACTACGACGGCTCCTGGACCGAGTACGGCTCGCTGGTCGGCGTGCCGATCGAACTCGGCGATCCGAAGTAGGCGTGGTGATGTGCGGAGCCCCTGCGCAGAAGACCAACGGTGCCGGGCTGGAGGGCGTCGACCTGACCACCCAGACCGTGATCCAGGGTGTCGTGGAATCCGCGGGCGCACCGGTTCCGGCAGCCTACGTTCGGCTGCTGGACGCATCCGGTGAGTTCACCGCCGAAGTGGTCACCAGCGCGACGGGCGACTACCGATTCTTCGCCGCACCGGGTACCTGGACGGTGCGTGCGCTGTCCCCGGCCGGCCGCGGTGAGACGGCGGTGACCGCCGAGCGGGGCCTGACCGAGGCAGCGATCGCGCTGAGCTGACGGCGCGGGGAGCCCGGCAGCCCGAGTCCGGAGAGTTAGTCTCGACGCGTGGGCATGACGTTGGCGATCGCGTTCGTGATGGTGTGTGCGGTGTGCGTCGTGGTTCTGCTGCGGGTCGCCTGGAACGTCTATCGGGGGCCTCAAGGGTGAATCCGAATCCTGCTCCGGCACTGCCCATTCCGGCTGATACCACGGATGTGCGCAGCGGCCCGGACGTCCATCCGGGGATCCTGCCGTTGCTGCCGCTGCTCGGGGAGTGGACCGGTGTGGGGGAGGGCGACTACCCGACCATCGACGGGTTCCACTACGGCCAGTGGATTCGCTTCAGCCACGACGGCCGGCCGTTCCTGGCCTATGAGTCCAGGAGCTGGCTGATCGGCTTGGACGGGGAGATCATCCGCCCGGCCGCCCGCGAGGTCGGCTGGTGGCGCGCCAACGGCAGCGACGACTTCGAGGTTCTGCTGGCGCACCCGACGGGCATCGTCGAGGTCTACGTGGGCCGTTCGATGACGACTACTTCGTGGGAGTTGGCCACCGACGTGGTCGCCCGTACCGCCACCGCCAAGGAGGTTGCGGCTAACAAGCGGCTGTATGGAATCGTCGATGGTGCCCTGCTCTATGCCGTGGACATGGCGGCCGAGGGCCAGGAGTTACAGCCGCACCTGTCGGCCCGCCTCGAGCGGGTAGTGCCCCTGCCGATCCTCTGACGAGGTCACCGAGAAACTCTCCGGAGGTGACGGAGAAAGTGGTGGCGAACTCGCCGATCTCGTCGTAGCGTGCTGCGTACACGAGAGAGGAGGTGGTCCGAACCTTGCATACTTATCGGACGCGTGAGGTGGCTGTCCGCTAGCCGCCGTCGAAGCGACCATCGCCTCTAGTAGACGGCGGTCGGCGACAACCGGACAGTTACCCTGCCCCCGGGCTGTCGGCCTAGTCCAGCCGACCCGCTCGCATATCGCACCGCAACGGTGTGAGAGCGGAGCAGCCTGGGGGCTGTCCATGTCTTAGCCCTCGTTCCCCTCCGCAGCCGCTTGCCGAGTCAGTTGTAGGCGGACCCCGTACGCGTCGGCCCGTACCCCCGGATACGTCCGGATGAGGACGTCGGTGGCCGGCTGTCCGCCTAGGGTCATACCGTGGCCGAACCTCCGTCGCGCATCGTCAGCGCACTGTCGCGCTGGCTGCGATGGTCGGAGAACCGCGGCTGGGGCGGAGGGCTCTGGCCGCACCGGTTCGGCGGTCCCTGGGCACACGCTCCGGGAGAGCCAGGCAGGCGCAGCCTCGCCCTGCATGCCGTCTTCGCCGTGGTCGCGGCCATCGGGATGTCGGCGGGCGCGAACGGATCCAGCGAGTACCAGCCGGACCGGCTGACCGTGGACGAGATCGGGTACGTGTTGATCGCCGGGATGGCGCTGGGTCTGTTGTTCCGGAGGGTGGCGCCGTTGACCGCCCTGGGGATCACGACGGCGGCAACTGCGCTGTTCTTCGGACTCGGCTACCCGGCCGGGCCGGTGTTCTTCGCGATCTGCTTCCTGATGGTCGAAGTGGCGCTGTGGCTGCCGACCCGAACGTCCCTGCTGGCCTGCTCGATTGCCGTGGTGACCGTGCTTGGCAGCGAACTGATCGGCCGGCTTGTCGACGGCCGCAGTCTCAGCGGGTTCGCGCCCTACCTCGGCTGGCTGCTGGTGCCGTGGGCCATCGGTGCGGTGAAACGCGCCTGGCGAGACACCCGGAGCCAACAGCGCTCCGAACAGGCGCAGCAGCGCCGCTACGAGGAGCGGCTTGCCGTCGTACGCGAGGTGCACGATGTGGTGGGACACGGCTTGGCCGTCATCAATCTCCAGGCCGGGGTTGCCCTGCACGTGCTCGACCGGCGCCCCGAGCAGGCCGAGATCGCGTTGAGTGCGATCAAGCAGACCAGCAAGGATTCCCTCGACGAACTGCGCGCGACGCTTGCCGTGTTCCGCAACGCCGACGGTGCAGCGCCCTTGCGTCCGCTGCCTGGACTGCGTGACCTACCCGACCTGGTGTCCTCGGTCCGCGTCGGCGGGATGACCGCGAACCTGACCATTGTCGGTGAACCGCGAGGAGTCCCGTCCACTGTAGACCTGGCCGCCTACCGGATCGTCCAGGAGTCACTGACCAACGTCGTACGGCATGCTCGCGCCTCGCACGTCGACGTCACCGTGGATTACGACACCGCCGCAGTCACGCTGAGTGTGGTCGATGATGGTATTGGTCCGATGCCCGGACCTGATGGTGGGCAAGGTGTTATCGGGATGCGCGAGCGCGCGACCTCACTCGGTGGCTGGCTCAGTGCCGGTCGGGGCGAGGACGGCGGCTTCGTCGTGATGGCCTGGCTTCCGATGGCCGAACACAGCTTGGCTCGCGGGCCTGAACCCACCACCGGCGCGCCGAGCGCCTCTGCTGTCTCCGGAGAGCCCGCCGGAGGGTTGTCGGCAGACCGCCAACCCGCCTCGGGTGGATGGACATGATCCGGGTCGCCGTCGCGGACGACCAATCGCTCGTGCGGCTCGGCGTCGGAGTTCTCGTGGAGACCGAGGACGAGCTGGTCCTGGTCGGCTCGGCCGAGGACGGCGAACAGGCCGTGGCGTTGGCACGACGAGAGCGACCCGATGTGTTCCTGATGGACATCCGGATGCCGGTCAAGGACGGGCTCTCCGCGCTTCGCGAGATCGTCGACGATCCGGGCTGCGCCGGCACGAAGGTGATCATGCTGACCACCTTCGAATTGGACGAGTACGTCTTCGAGGCATTGCGGGGCGGGGCCAGCGGCTTCCTGATCAAGGACGGCGAGCCTGCTGAGTTGCTCCATGCGATCCGCGTGGTTGCCGAGGGGGGCTCCTTGCTGGCGTCCTCGGTGACCCGGAAACTGATCGAGGAGTTCGCGACCCAACAGCCGAACCGGTTTGTGCCGCACCCACGGCTGGGCTCATTGACGGTCCGGGAGCGAGAGATCGTCAGCTGGGTCGCCACCGGCCGCTCAAACGACGAGATCGCCGCGGAGCTGGTGGTGAGTCCCGCGACCGTACGGACGCACGTCGGCCGGGCGATGATGAAACTGGGTGCGCGCGACCGGGCACAGCTCGTGGTCTTTGCGTATCAGTCCGGGCTGGCTCCGTAGCAAACGGGACCTTGTGTCGCGATCATGGAGCCATGACCACGACACGCCGCGGTGGGATGGTTCTGGC
>JALZDV010000461.1 GCA_030862345.1 Actinomycetota bacterium
ATGAGATCGTCGTCGACGTCTCCCTCGTCCCGGATCTCGTCGAGGCGCCGGAAGCCCGCTCGCAAGGCGCGCTTGGTCAGCTCCCGCTCGGCACGCTGCTGCTGCTCGACCGGTGCCTGCACGCCCAGCCGACGAACGAGCAGGGGCAGGGCGAGTCCCTGCAGCAGCAGGGTCACGATGATCACCACGAAGGCGATGAAGATCACCCGCTCGCGCTGAGGAAAACCCGGCGCGGCAACCGGAGTTGACGGGCAACCGCCGTGGCGGCCACCGGATCCGGCGGGGCCACCATGGCACCGAGCACGATCGCTGCGATGAGGGGCAGTCCTGGAACGAGGGCCTGCAGCACGAACCCGACGATCAGTGTGGTGACGATGACCAGCGCGACAGCTAGCAACCCGATCGCGCGGCGATTGTCGAGGAACTCCCGCCATGACGTACGGCGGGCAGCGGCGAACAGCAGCGGCGGGAGGACCAGCGGCAGGATCAGGTCCGGGCTGATGTCCAGACGCGGCAGTCCGGGCACGAAGGCGACAAGCAGCCCGAAGACCAACATCAGGATCGGGTACGGCAATTTCAACCGCTCGGCCACCGGACCCAGCACGATGGTGGCCGCGAACAGGGCAAGGAGCAGAGTCAGCTGGGCCACCGCGCCATTGTGCCCAGTGCGGTCGGAGTTGGTCCGACGGTGGGGAGAAGGCGACCGTCTGATCCCGGTCAGTGCCAGCTTTTGCCACGGGGGGTGTCCGCACCGGGCGTTCATTCAGCGTTTCCCAAAGCAACGGTGCAGGGGCGCACCGCTGTCATCCGGGATCTGAAAGCTGGGCCTCTCTCAACCAATACCGGAGGCCTGAATGACCACAGTCGATCGCCGCTCCTTCCTCAAGGCCAGCGGCCTGACCGCTGGAGGCGCGGTCCTAGGCGGCACAGCCCTGCAGGCGGTCTCGATGCGGATGGCCGAAGCCGCACCCGGTAGTGGCCGGGGAGCCGCCAACGACGCCTACGGCCCCCTGGTCCCCAAGACGTCACTCAACGACGGCCAGCGATGGCTCGCGCTGCCACAGGAGTTCGTCTACACGATCTTCTCCAAGACCGGCAGCACCATGTCCGACGGTCGGATCGCCGCTCGATCCCACGACGGGATGGGCGCATTCGGCAGCGCCACGTCCGGAGTGGTCCGACTGATCCGCAACCAGGAGATCCGGTTCAGCAGTTCCGCGCCGTACACCCAGGGCCAATTCACCATCGAGCCGGCAGCCAACGCCTACGACGAGACCGCCGAGGGCGGCAACACGACGCTGACCTTCGATGCCAGGAGGTTTCTGTCACCCAGCGGCGGTCTGACCCAGGACTACGTGAGCCTGACCGGAACGGTGGTCAACTGCGCGGGCGGCCTCGCCCTGCGAGGATCCGGGTGGCTTACCTGCGAGGAAATCGTTCAACAGGAGTTGGGTTCAGAGCCCCCGGGATCGCTTCCTCGAACAGAGAAGAAGCACGGCTACGTCTACCTCAACCCGCTGAACGGGTCGGCACCCGGCTCCCCGGTCGGTCCACGGCCGTTGCTCGCCATGGGCCGCTTCGCGCACGAGGCAGCCACCGTCGATGACCGCACCGGAATCATCTATCAGACCGAGGACGCCGGTTCGGGGCGGGGCAGCGGCTTCTACCGCTTCCTGCCGAGAAACCCCGCAGACCTGGCCCAAGGCGGGATTCTGCAGATCCTCGGTATCAAGGACCGCCCTTCGGCCGATCTCCGGGAGGGACAGCAGCAGGGCACAGTCCTGCCGGTCCGTTGGATCACCATTTTTCGGCCGAACCCAGCCCAGGACGCTCCGAACGCCGTCTTCGAGGAGGCCTTTGCCCGCGGCGCGGCAAAGTTCAACCGGCTAGAGGGCTGCTGGGACGGGGCAGGCAGCATCTTCTTCGCCTCGACGAGTGGCGGCGACGCCAAGAACGGTGACGTCAACGACGACGGCTTCGAGGAGGGCTACGGGCAGATCTGGGAGTACGTTCCCGACGGGCTCTCCGGCGGCCAGCTCGTCCTGCTGTTCGAGTCACCCGACGGCGACGTGCTGGACTCCCCGGACAATCTCGTGGTCAGCCCGCGCGGAGGACTGCTGCTTTGCGAGGACGACGCGTCGTCGGTGAACCTGGGCCAGGACGACACGAGCCCATTCTTCGGCGAGGACAAGAACCGACTCATCGGCCTCACCTTGGACGGCGAGGCCTTCCCGTTCGCCGAGAACATCATGAACGACAGTGAATTCGCCGGTGCCTGCTGGAGCGACGACGGGGCGTTCCTGTTCGTCAACATTTTCGGCTACGACGAAGCGGGCACCGGCGGAACCCTGGCCATCACCGGCCCCTGGCAACGCGGAGCGCTGTAGCCGACTGCCGGTCCTGCACCGGGTCAGGTGAGGATCTGGCTCACCGTGTAGATCACCAGTCCGGCCAGGGCGCCGACCACCGTGCCGTTGATCCGGATGAACTGGAGATCTCGGCCCACCTGGAGCTCGATCCGCCGGCTGGTCTCGTCGGTGTCCCAACGTGCCACGGTGCCACTGATCAAGTCGGCGATGTCCTCGGCATAGGTCCGAACGACGTAGGCCGACGCCGTCTGGATCCAACCCTCGAGCTTCGCGCGCAGGTCGGCATCGTCGCGCAACGACTGTCCTATATGGACGATGCTGGCCTCGAGGCGGCGCCGCAGTTCGGAATCCGGGTCCGTACCCGCGTCCACAAGGCCCGCCTTGATGTTTTGCCACAGCGAGCCCGACCAGTCCCGTACGGCCGGATGGTCCAGCAGTTCCTGCTTGATCGCCTCGACCTTGGCCGCAGTGGCGGGGTCGTTCTTCAACGCGGAGATGTAGGCGCGCAGGCGTACATCGAGTGCGGAGCGCAGTTCGTGCTGGTTATCGCTCGCCACGTTGTCCAGAAAGCTCTGCAGCGCCTTGAACCCGCGCTGGAAGACCCGGTCGTCGACCCAGTCGGGCACCCATTCCGGGCTCTCGTCGCCGAGCGCGTTGCGCAGCACGATGCGGTTCTCGTCGAGAAACCGGTTCAGACCACGCAAGCCAGCGGTTAGCAGCGTCTGGTGATGGCCACCCTCGACGGCCAGCGAAAGAACCCGCGCCAACGCCGGAGCCGCCGGGGTCTCGCGCAGGCGGCGGTCGACCATCTGACTGATGGCCGGCTGGATGTCCTCGTCCCGCAGAACCGTGCTGATACCGGCCATCGCCGCGCCGACGCTGTTGCCTACCTTGCGGGCGTGCCCGGGCTGGCCGAGCCACTCAGCGATACGGGTCGGTACGTCGATGCTGGCGAGCTTCTCCTCGAGCACCGACTCGGTGAGGAAGTTCTGCTGGATAAAGGTGCCCAGGCTCGCCCCGATCTGGTCCTTCTTGTTCGGGATGATCGCCGTATGCGGGATGGGGATCCGCAGCGGATGGCGGAACAGCGCGGTGACCGCGAACCAGTCCGCCAGTGCACCGACCATGGACGCCTCTGCGGTGGCCTTGACGTAGCCAACCCAGGCGCCGGTGTCCGCACCGAGATAGAGGCAGACCAGGAAGACGACCGCGGCCAGGAGCAACAGGCTGGTGGCTCGCCACTTCATCCGGGCCAGGTCGCGGGCACGACTGGCGTCGTCGAGTCCGGCGGCGATCGCAGAGGCGATGGGGGCAGATCTCGGTGGGGCGGTCACCGGACCGAGCGTAGGCGGAATGCGGCCGGGTCATCGCCGCGTTGTCCCCCGAGACGGCGGCGTAGGGAGAGGTTGGCGGTGCAGATCGCGGCACCAGCCGCAGCGGCGCGCAGCAGGCGATATCGAGTCAGCGGAGCAGGCGGCTGAGTGGGTTGTCGCGGGATAGCTGGCCGGCGTACCGAGCGAATTTCGTCTCGATGATGTCTGCCCAGCGCGGGTCGTCGGGCTCTCCCGGTGCCTGGGTCAACTCGGAGGTGTGAGTCGCGCCGCCGGTCTCGACGCTGACACCGGAGCGCCGGATGGCTGGAAACTGCGCGTCCAGGGCGGGATCGACCTGCACGTCGATGCGGTCCGCGAGCTCGTGGATCTGCCGGTCCTCAAATGCCGGCGGCAGCACGTGTGCTACGTCGAAACCCCCATGTACCAGCGCTGCAGCCACCGGCCACAACAGGCTGTACTGCGCCTGTTCTGTCGTCGTCGGAGGGCGACGCGACAGCGCGGCGGCGGCGGAGAGCGTTCGTACGGTCACCCGGGTGATCGTCCGCGGATCGATGTCATGCGCCGCCCTGAGCGAGAGCGCCGCCGCGATGGCCGGCTGCGACCAACGGCAACAGGGGAACGCCTTGACGTAGAGATCATCGGAGTACCAGCGCTCACTCAGTCGCGCGGTCGGGTCCTCGATGACATCCAGTGCCAGGCAACGGGTAGCGGTGAACCCGGCCACGGCCAGCAACGCCGAGGACGTGCCGGCCAGCGCGCCCCAACCGCAGGCGTCCTTGGTCATGGCGGGGTCAGCGGTGGACCGCATGACCGGAGCCATCGGCGCGTGGTACTCGGCCAAGCCCAGCGCGTGCCCGAGCTGAGCCGGGTCCAGCCGCAGCAGGCGGGCCCCTGCGGCGGCGGCGCCGATCGCGCCCCAGGCCCCCGATCCGTGGTAGCCGGCTTCGCGGGCGTGCAGCGCGATCCCGGCCCGTACGGCGACCTCGTACCCGACCGTGATCGCGGCGAGCACCTCCTCGCGCGGAGCGTTGATCGCCTCGCCGATGGCCAGCGCGGACGGAATCACGATCGCCCCGGGATGACCCTTGACCAGTCGATGCCCGTCATCGAGGTCCAGGGCGTTCGCCAGGACCCCGTTGGCCCAGGCCGCCCCGGCGGCGGAGACCCGGCGACCGTCATAGAGCAGCGTGGCCTCATCGCCGGCATGCTGGGCCACGGCGTAGTCCGCGGCGAGCCGCGCGGTTGGAGTCGCAGTGCCTGCGCAGCACACCGCCGCGAAATCCCGCACCAGCGCTGCGACCCGGCGACGGGCGGCTGTAGGCACCTCGTTCCAGCGGAGTCGACCGAGAAACTCAGCCGCCGCGCGAGGGGGGTTCACCACCGCATCCTCCCCTCCAGGGCACGACGGCGCGGGTTTCGACGTTGAATGATCAGGGCAGAATGCGACCGAGCTGGTCGCACCAGGCCGACGGTGACATCAGGAGGACAGCATGGGAATGATCAAGAGCGCACTCAAGGCGGGCATCGTTGTGAAGATCGTCGATGTCGTACGGCGCGAGGCATCCAAGCCGGAGAACCAGGCGAAGATCAGAGATCTGCTCGACCGGGCCCGCAACGAGGCCACCAAGCCGGAGAACCAACGCAAGGCCAAGGAGATGCTCAACAAGTTCGGCAACCGGCCCGGCAAAGCCCCCAGGATGCCGTGACCCACGAGCTCTGACCCGCGTGGCCCGACCGCGAGCTCAGAACTCGCTGCTGATCACGACCTGACCTCGCGCATCCAGGATCCGGAAGCCGCGGGCGTCCTCGCGGAGCACCGAGGCCTGCAGATTGCAATTGATGGTGTCGGCCCCGGTTCCGGTGAACGTGCCGGCCGGGAACTGCTGATCGCCGGCGCCCAGCACCACTGCCCGGTAGGGGGCGCCGGCATCCAGCCCGGTGGTCTGGAGCTTCACCTCGGTTCCCCAGGTGTGGGCGATCAACCCCGCGGAGGCGTCGACGCTGTCCAGGTCGGAGTCGACCACGACGGCGACGACCTCCGGCGTTGGCGTACTCGGCGCCCGATCCAGCAACGACACCACCCCGATCACCATCAGGACGATGACCGAGGCGGCCACCAGCACCGCGCCGACCGAGCGCAGTGCCCGAGTTCGGCGCCGGCGCCCGGCCTCGGCCGAGATCGCCGCATCGATCCGGGCGTGCAGCCCCGCGGGCACCTGACCAGCGTCGACTGCCAACCGGGGCCTGGCCGTGGACAGCGCGGCAGCAACCGGACCGAGCTCGGCGATGTCAGCCCGACATTGCGCGCAGGTGTCCAAGTGGGCTTGCACCACCTCGGCCTCGCCCGGGTCGAGATGCCCCAGCACGTACGCGCCGAGCGATTCTCGTAGTTCCCGGTGCGAATGGGCCATCACACGGTCACCCCCATCTCGTCCAGTGCTGCGCGCAGGGCCTTGAGTCCGTAGAACACCCGGCTGCGCAGGGTGCCAACGGGGATCCCGGTCTCAGCGGCGATCTCACCGTAGGGCCGGTCTCGGAGGTAGGTCTCGGTCAGGGCATGGCGGTGTTCGGCCCCGATCCGGTGCAACGCCTGGTTGATCACCCATTCGTCGACCAGGTGCTCGGCATGGTCGGTGACCGAGCCCGCGATCGCAACCGCCTCGGTGAGCCCGGGCAAGTGCGGGCGAACCCCCGCCGCTCGATGGTGGTCGGTGATCACGTTGCGGGCGATCGCGAACAGCCACACCCGCAGGCCGGCCAGCGCGGGATCGTACTTGTCGGCGGCGCGCCAGGCGCGCAGAAAGGTCTCCTGGACGATGTCCTGGGAAGTTCCTTCGTCGCCGGTCGAGCGCAACGCGAAGCGATAGAGCTCCCCGCCGTGCGCCTCGTATGCCTGCCGTACGTCAGCCTCATTCGTCAGC
>JALZDV010000479.1 GCA_030862345.1 Actinomycetota bacterium
CAACTGTCGGGGTCGGTCGAGCCCACGGACGAAGGCCTCCTGCAGCACGTCCTCGGCCTCGCTCACGCTGCCGGTGACACCGATGAGCTGACCGAGCAGGCGCCGGTACGACGCGGCGTACAGCTGCTCGATCTCGATGTCACTCATGCGGCACCTCCGTTCTCTTCACAATCACTAGTCATAGGAGGGCCATTCAGGTTGCATAGTGTCGGAATCTGGAGCGCCGGTGGCCAGCCGCTTGGGGCGCCGAATCATCAGAGCCATTCAAAGCACGCCACGGATCAGGGCCACCGGAGCCAGTCCAGGATCTCGCACGCAACCTGCCGGATCGGCTGGTCGTTGGCCACGGTCACGTCCTCGATACCTGTCCCCCAGTTTCTCGATCCACTGCGCCGCCTCACGCAGGTCGTCTCGGCGTCCGGTGGTCACATCCGAGCGGAGGCGGTTCTGGATTTCACTGAGAGGCACGACCAACCGGACGACTCACAGCGGCATCGCAATTGTGGCCTGGAGACTGCTCAGCTCACACCGCAAGCCGACCGCTCGCGCGAGGATGAAGTGCGAGACACCGATCTGCAGGTAGTTGGCGACCACGTCGTCGAGATTCCGCAGCATCATCTCGTGCTCCGTCGGCCCGGTGCCCCCGCCCGTGTCGAAAGGAAGTCCAGATCAAGCAGCGCGTACGGTGCCCGTCGCTGCTCCAGAAGATCAGCCAGTTCCATCCCCACCGAGCTCTTGCCGGATCCGAAGACCCCGGTGATGAGCACGGCAGCCGCGGGAGAACCCGTTAGAACCGACAAACCTCGCTCCTCTGACGTCAACCCCGGTCGGGCGTGATGTTCCGGTTCACCCGGAATTGGTGGTCCGGGTCATACTTTGCCTTGACCTGACGAAGCCGGTCGAGGTTCTTCCCGTAAGCCGCGGCCGTCCTGCCCGAAGCATCTTCGGCCAGTTGCGCGGGCGAGGGGGGACTCGCGCACTGGTCGTTGGTCAGGTGATCAGCCGCTGATGACGGAATGGTCGACCTCCTGAGACTTCGATGAGCATGACGCTCCCCGGACGTGGCGCAACCGATGGTGCCCTGGCACCGGTGAGCGACGACACCCGGCGCCGACGATGCAAACGTCGTGCACGCGTTCGTCGTTCGCGGTCAGCGTGAGCGAAGGGCGTCGACCAGCGGACGGGCCAACCCTTGGGAGTACGCCAGGTGGCCGTCGTGGACTTCGTGATTGGTGAGCACGACGATCACCGCTTCGTCCTCGGGCAGGCACGCGGCCCACGACATGTAGCCGGGCAACTGTCCGCCGTGCCCGAAGCCTGGGGCGTAGGCGTTGGCAGGGTTGGACAGGCCGAGTCCGTATCCGCCGATGTATGCCGCCGCCTCGAACGTCGACATCTCGGTTAGAGACGCCTGGGAGACGATCTCGCCGGCGCAGAACGCCCGCCACCACCGCGCCAGCGAAGGCGAGTCCGATGCGATCGCTCCCGAGGCGTGGTACGCGGTTGCGCTGGCGAGCGATGGGAGGTAGCCGCCCCTGATCTGGAGAACGGCATTCGATGCGCCCGCAGGCATGGCCATGGGCTCGGTCGGGCTCTCATCAGGTTGGTGGACAAGCCGCTCCAGCCCGTCGATAGCGAGGGCGCCGTCCCGTAGCACGTCGGCGAGTGGGCGCCCCCGCAGGTGCTCGATCACAAGGCTGAGCAGCAGGTAGTTGGTCTCCGTGTAGGAGAAGGTCCTACCGGGAGGATTCCGCCAGGTTGGCAACAGCTCCAGTATCTCGGTCGGCGTCCAGACCCGCTGAAAGTCGGTCTGCTGACTATCCTCCAGCAGATTGTAATAGTCCGGGATGCCGCTGCGGTGGCTGAGCAGCTGGCGGATGGTCGCCGCGTTGGTGTCGAACTGGAGATCCCCAGGAAGGTGATCGGCGACCAGGTCGTCGAGAGCCAGTTCGCCGGCCTCGACCATCAGCATCACCTGGGCTGCTACCACCGACTTGGTGATGCTCGCAATCGCGAACTGGTCGTCGACCTGTAGGTCTCGGACACCGTCGGCCTTGCCCGTCGTCCCACTCCAGGTGCCCTCGGCGGTCATCACCGTGGCCGACATCCCGCCCCCGTCGGCCACGTCGTGCTGGGCCAGGGCGGCCTGGAACGTGGCCGCCAACTCCTCGGTCACCGGATCCTCGCTGATGGCGGCAAACGTCGCGATGGGGAAGCCCGCTGCCTGCGTCGAGGTAGCTGATGTTGTGGACGTGGGTGATGCCGGGCCGGCATCAGACCTGCAGGCGGTGGCGAGCACGAGCACGAGCGTCACAACGCCGACGTTTCCAGTCCTGGTGATCACGTCGCCCTTCTCTTTGTTGTCGATCATCGGCCGCGTCTAGGGGACCGCTGCGGTCTCCGGGGTCAGGTCGATCGTGGCGATCCAGGCGTCGAAGAACGCCGTGGCGTCACGGCGGTCGTGGCCAAGGATGAAGAGATAGAGCCGCCCGCCGGCGACGACGGTCGCCTCGATCTGGTTCGGACACTCGGCGATCCTGCCCGACTGCCCGTCGATGGTGATCTCGGCCTGCTGGCTGCGAGGCAGACCGCAGCCGCTAGGCGAGACGTGCTCGTCGTACCATTCATCGATCGAGACCCCATCCGGGATCTCTGTCGACGCGGCCACGAAGTAGGCGGTCAATCCGGTCTCCACGGCATCGAATCGGTCGGAGAACTGGATGTTGTCGAGCTGCTCGTCGCCGGGATCCCAGGGCTCCGTGGCCGGTGCGAGCCCACCCCTGTCGAGATACCCGAAGGAGTAGCCGTAGGTCGGCGAGACGAAGGTCGTCGTCAGACCCGGGAAGTCGACCGCGGTCTCCGGGGTCAGGTCGATCGTGGCGACGAAGGCGTCGAAGACCGCTCTGGCGTCACTGCGGTCATGCGACAGGGTGAAGAGATAGAGCCGCCCGTCGACGACGACGGTTGCCTCGATGTGGTTCTGACATTCCGCGATCCTGCCCGACTGCCCGTCGATGGTGATCTCCGCTTGCTGGCCGCGAGGTACACCGCAGCCGCCAGGTGCGGCGGGCAAAACGTAGTCGTCCGAGAGGAACTCGTCGACTTGCTCATCGATCGAGCCTCCGAGCGGGCGCTCTGTCAGATCTGTCGACGCGCCCTTGAAGACGGCGGTCAAGCCGGTCTCTACGACATCGAAGCCGTCGTCGACCTGCTCGCTGAAACCCCAGAGCTGGGTGGCCGGTGTGAGGGTGCCCTCACCCCGGTCGAAATAGTTG
>JALZDV010000095.1 GCA_030862345.1 Actinomycetota bacterium
CATCGAGGCGGTGCTCGCCTGGCTCGACGCCGGCTCCCCAGATCCCGAGCAGACCCCGGAGACGATCGGCAACGTCGTGGCGGGCGTCGTCGGCGCGATAGCGTCCGGAGCGGCTGCTTCGCCGGGAAGTGCCACTCCATCGCCGTGAGCCTGCGTTGACAGTGCTAGGCGGGTCGCTCATGGTCCTCGGCCGGGTTGCTTGCGCTGACGACGCTCGTGGCCAGCGGCGTACGGCGATACAGAACAGAGCGTCCTTTCCGCCAGGACGTGACGAGTCCGCTGCGTTTGAGCACGGCGAGATGCGCGCTCACGGAAGGGGCACTCTGGCTCAGCTTCTGCGCCAGCTCGGTGGTCGACATCGGTAAGGCAAGCCGAGTGAGAATGGCTGCCCGACTGCGTCCCATCAGCGCACCCAAGGGGTCGTCGTCGTAGGGGACGGACTGCTCCGTTGAGCGCCACAGGTTGCCGACTCCGCGCGCGGCGTAGGTAAGGGTGCACGGTCCGGAATCATTGGGAGCGAAGATGACCGACGGCCACACGAAGACCGACGGAACGAGGACAAGCCCCGCGCCGGCCAGATCCTCATCTCCCGATTGAGGCTTGTCGATCCTCAGTACGGTTCCATCGACGCTGACCGAGGGATGCAGCCCCGCAAGCATCTTCTGCAGCCCGCCCTTAGTCAGCTCCGCCACTCGAAACGCCACATCATCTTCGAAGACCGCGCGCATCTGCGGCCAGTGCGGCCGGATGGCCACCGACCAGTAATCCCACAGCAACTCGGCCAGGTGCGCCGTCCCACGGGTTCCGTCCTCGATCAGCTCGACGCCGGCCGGGGGGATCGGTTCGTCCCCCCAGACCGCCTGCATCTGTCGGCGGAACTCCGCGGGCGGCATGTTCGCCACCAGGTCGAGCTGCTGTTCGATCGTGGTGGCCGAATCCGTCGCTCCGGTGAACAGGAAGTCGGCGATGCACGACCGGGCAGGGACGACGGCCGTCAGGGTCGCGAGATCACAGCGCCCGAGATCGTCGCGCACCTTGACGTACCAGCCTCGGTGGAACGCTCCGATCCGCCCGGCGGCGATCATGTACAGGGTCTCGGCGACCTCTGCCAGGGGTGAGTAGGCAAACCTCATGCGGCCGATGTCGGCCACGCTCATCGGAAGTGATATCACCGGTGCCCTCTCCATCCGCGATGCCACACCGCCGCGGATTCACTCCAGACCGAAAGCTGGGTACCCGCCTCAGCCGGCTGTCATGTTGGAGTATACGGACAAGTCGACACAGACGTGTAAATACTTGGAAATCGGATGCACTCCGTGAGCGAGACAGGAGCCTAGGTGAGCAGACCTGCTGGAATTGGCCCGATCGGTACCACGGCCCGAGCGTGTATCGGGGTCGCCATCACGACCGTTGGTGTTGTACGGCACGGTCTCGATGTGTGGAGCGCGGTCGGCGCGCTGACGGTACTTCCGACCATCGCGATCGGTGCTGCAGCTGCTGTCAACGTGGGTCTACGACGGCTGGGGCCCGGCACGATCGGTCGGGCGCAGTCGCCCTGGTCCCCGCTTCAGCTTGGAGCCAGCACAGTCGTCCTGGCGGCCGTCCTCGGCCTCGGCACCGTTCTGACCTTTCTCACGCCAATGAACGGTGTGGCGCTCTACCTGTTCTTCGGCTCGTCAATGGTGCTGGCCGCTGCGCGGGGCTACGGCGGATGTGAAGTGCTGGCCGTTCCGAACCTGCTTCTGCGCCGTCGAGATGCGATCTGGTGCCCGCTGTACGCATCCTTCGACGGGTTGGATCAGTCACGTGCCGCGTCGCGGTGAGTCGGACGCGCCGAAGCAGCCGGTGAGGTGGCGGGCCTCGTTGGTCTCGTGGTCCGGTCGTGCAGCCAGCGCTCGATGCTGGTTTCAGGCGAACCGTAGGCTGCCGTCGTGGCCATCCTCGTCGACGCGCCGGTGTGGCCGTACCGGGATCGGCTGTGGTCGCACCTGGTCAGCGACCGGTCCTTTGCCGAATTGCATGCCTTCGCCCGCCGGCTCGGGCTACCCGGTCGCGCCTTCCACCGCGATCACTACGACCTTCCCGCCGAACGGCACGCCGAGGCGGTCGAGTTGGGCGCCTTGCCCGTCAGCGGTCGGGAGGTGCTGGCGGCCCTTCTCCGGGCTGGTCTGCGTCGGCCTGCGCCGCATCCGGCTCACCGGCCCCGGCTGAACCAGACCGCAGAAGGCTGAGTTCTGCGCGCAGATTGGCGCGCGCCGCGGCCTCTGCCGGCGCCAGCGCCTCGAGCCGATAGAGCCGAGGTGCGGCCAGCAGCGCGTCCAGAACGGCGGCTCGTCCAGTCCTGAAGTCGCGGTCTGTGACGTGCGCATATTCCTGACGAATCGCGTTGAGATAGGCCACGTACGCCTCGGGCGGGCTCGCCAGGACCATCAGGTCGGCATCGTTGAGCAGCTCACCGTTGCGGTCTCCCTCCGCCGGATCGTGACTGGCGGTGAGGCGGATCAGCCGAGCCACTTCCCGCACGCGGTCCCGCGGAAGTCCGAGTGCGGCGAGTTCAGTCTCGGCCAGGGCGGCGCTGCGTTCCTCATTGTCGGCGGCTCGCGGGTCATACACGGCGTCGTGGTACCAGGCGGCCAGCCGCACGGCAGCTGGGTCGGTGGCCTGGTCGGCGTGCTCGTCTACGAACAGCAGTACCGCGGCGAGATGAGCCACTGCGTGGTAGCGGCGATGCGGCTCGCTCCACCGCCCGATCATCCTTGCCCAGCAGTCCGCTGACCCCCGGGTGTCTCCGACGAGTGCGGTCCAAGCGGCCAGGTCCACGGCGGTGGCGGTCAACGGACTCCACAGGTACGCAGCACCAACAGCGCGACCGCCCGGGCGGTGTCGAGCAGGTCACTCATTGCGACCCGCTCCGTGACCGAGTGAGCCAGTTTCACATTGCCCGGTCCGAAGTGGACAGTTGGGATCTCCTCGGCGGCGTACAACCGCAGGTCACTGCCGTACGCCGCGGCGTGCTCTGGCGGCGTGACACCTCGGATGTCGGCAGAGGCGCTCTGCACCCAGCCGAGCAGGGGATGCCCGGAAGGCAGCGTGCCGCTCCCGAACTGACCGCCGGACCAGCTGACTGTGGCGGGATGCTCAGCGAGCCAGGGGTCTGCGGCGCAGGCTTGGGCGACCCGCTCCTCGAAGACCTTGCGGGCGGCAGCCGACGGTTCGCCGATCGCGACGCCGTACCGGCCTTCGGCCACCAGGCGATCCGGCACGCTGCTGGCCCAGTTGCCGGCGCTGACCGTTCCGATGGACAGC
Organism: Actinomycetota bacterium; assembly: GCA_030862345.1. Lineage (GTDB taxonomy): Bacteria > Actinomycetota > Actinomycetes > Mycobacteriales > Geodermatophilaceae > JACCQS01. The sequence goes on from JALZDV010000095.1 coordinate 3,307, forward strand.
GAATAGGGCAGTTCGTGCTCGCGGAGCCGCGCGTCGGGGTCTGCGTTGCGTTCGGTCTCCAGTTCGCGCAGGGCGAGGTGGATCGGCCAGAAGGCCTCGAAGGCGCTCACGCCGAGATCCCGAGTTGCGCCGTGGGCGGCTCGACCGGCGACTTCGATTCGGAAGGTCAGCGCCCCGGCGTTAGCAGTGTGGACCGAGCCGCTGGTGGGTTCGAGGATGACCGCCGCGTCAGCTCGGTGCCCGCGGAGCAGGGTGGACCACGCCCCGAGCCCGCCGTCCTCCTCACCGGCAACACTGTGCAGTGCGAGAGTGCCGGCAATTCTAACCCCGCTGTCCTGCAGCGCTTTTGCGACTACCAGGGCGGCTGCCAGACCGGCCTTCATGTCGCAGGCGCCCCGACCGTGGACGATGTCGCCGTCGACGCGCGGTTGGAAGGGTTCGGAGGCCCAGAGGGAGACATCGCCGGGGGGTACGACATCGATGTGCCCGTTCAGGACGAGTGTGGGGCCGTCGTCACCGCCGGTAGTTCCGACCAGCCCCCAGGCTTCCGTACGGGGTGCCTCCATCCCCGGGAAGTCCGGGTGCCGCCTGGCTTCGGGCAGGTCGATCGACCACAGATCGGTGGCCAGGCCCAGCGGGTCGAAGTGTCCGGCCAGCCAGTGCTGGGCCTCGCTTTCCGCGGCGCTGCCGGTGATCGACGGGATCGAGATCAACTCGACGAGGCGGTCGAAGGCCCAACGGGGATCGATCGCATCGAGGACCCGTTGTTCAGCGGGAGAGACAGAAGCCACGGCCCATGGTTGCATTCGTAGCCGGTAAGCCGTCGAGCTGGTCCGAGCGTTGCTAGCGTGAGGTGACGGACCAGAATTCCGGGGAAATGAGGCGGTGGCATGAGTCCTGGTCGTACCTCGGGGGCCGTCCGGTTATTGGAGGACCTGGTCCGGATCTCCTCGGTCGGCGTCGGAGAAGGCACCGTCACCCGGCACTGCGCCCTGCTGCTCACAGCGGTCAACGCGCAGACCGAGTTCGTCAACTGGGCACCCAACCGCGAGCAACTCATCGCTCGGTTCGGCGATAACGGTCCGCCACTGACCCTGACCGGGCACGTCGACACAGTGCCGGCCGACCCGATGAATTGGAGTGTCGACCCGTGGGCCGGGGCCAGCGACGGCAACCGGATCATCGGTCGAGGAACGTCGGACATGAAGAGCGGTGTCGCGGCCATGGTGACGGCCGTGGTCGGCCACCTCCGGCGCGCGCATGAGTGCCGCGGTGTCCAGGTCGTCCTCACTGCGGCCGAGGAGACCGGTTGCCAGGGTGCGATGGCGATCCGTGCGTCGGCGCTGCGCGGCGGCGGCCCGCTGTTGGTGGGGGAGCCGACGGGCAACGCGCTCGTACCGGCGCACAAGGGGGCCCTGTGGTTGCGGTTGACCGCACAGGGCAGAGCCGCCCATGGTTCGGCGCCCGATCTCGGGGACAATGCGGTCGTTCGGCTCGCTCGGGCCGCTATTGCATTACACGATGCCTCGGCGTGGCCGGCTGACGGGCGGTTCGGGGCCGTCACGGCGAACGTCGGACTGCTCCGTGGGGGGTTGCAGCCCAACGTCGTACCCGATTCCGCCGAGGCGCTCCTTGACCTCCGCACGGTGCCCGGGGTGAGCCCGGCGCAGCTTCGCGAACTGGTCAAAGCCACTATCGGAGAAGGGATCACCGTCGATGATCTCGTTGATCTGCCGCTCGTCGACACCGACCTGGACGATCCGTTCGTCGGGCTCGTACGCGAGGCACTGGTGGCCAGCGGCCTGCCCGACGAGCCGGCATCACCGGCCCGGTACTTCACCGACGCGTCGGCCCTGGCCGGTTTGCTCGGCGACGGCCGAGTGGGCAATTCAGCGGTGCCGACTGTGATCCTCGGTCCGGGCGAGCCGGACCAGTGTCACGTCGTCGACGAGTGGTGTCGGCTGGACCGTGTGGACGAGGCGGTCGAGGTCTACTCCGCGATCCTGGCGGCCTGGTGCCAGGGCGCTCGGGCCTGACGGTGTCGACATGAGTGATGCCGTACGAATCGGGCGGCTGCACTTCGAGACGGCCGACCAACGACCTGACCTGCTTGCTGAGCCGGTGAGTGCCGCCCTACGTGCGGCCTCGGCAAGTGAGTTCTTCCTCACCGACGTCGCGGCAGCCGAGATCGACCCGGAACTGGCCGACACCGCGGCCTTCTGCGCCGCCTACGACGTACCCCCTGAGCTCTCGGCCAACTGCGTCGTGGTGGCCGGAAAGCGCGAGGGCGTGCAGCGGATCGCGGCCTGTCTCGTCCTGGCCACGACGCGGGCAGACGTCAACGGGGTGGTCAAGCGGCGACTGGACGTACGCAAGGCCTCGTTTCTTTCGATGGACGAGGCGGTGGCGCGTACCGGCATGGAGTACGGCGGAATCACCCCGCTCGGGCTACCGGAGGACTGGCCGGTCTTGGTTGACGACGCTGTCGCGGAGTTGCCGTGGGTGATCATCGGCAGCGGCCTGCGCCGCTCGAAGATCGCGATTCGGGGCAGCGCCCTGGCCTGGCTTGCGACCCGCGGCCCCGGCGACGTAGTCACCGGCCTCGCTCGTTGATTTCCCGACCAGCATTGCGGCTGGCCCGCCGCACTGGGCTTACGGTCCCGCCAAGAGTCCGCGCGCTTCACGCTAAGGGGCCTTAGGCGGACTCAGCCCTGCCTTAGTCGATTTCAGTTGGCTTCTCCCTTCAGGAGTGCCAGCTCTGCCAATGCCGGGAGGTCACGCTCAGACGCATCGTGGTTCCTGTCACCGCCAGACCGGCGGGATGCACCATAAAGGAGGAGCCATGTTGCTCAACACCAGCTTCGGACCCGGCCTTGGCGCAGAGATCGCCTACCGCCGTGAGCGCCTCGTCCAAGCCGGCAACGGGACTCGGCGGGTGCGGC
>JALZDV010000028.1 GCA_030862345.1 Actinomycetota bacterium
GGGGTGGCTTCGACGACGCGCATCGGGCTGGCCGTCTCGACCACCCCTTTAAGGTCCCAGCTCGCCTGCTGCAGCAACTTCTCGAGGCTCGATGCCGTGCGCTCCCGTCCTCCCGTCACAGTGAGCATGATCATGTCCAGGTTTGCTGCCCGGGCGTCGTTGTGATCCTCCGGGAGTACGCCCTCGACTATGAGCAGCGTCGAGTCCTCCTGCGCTGCGCGGCGAATCGCCCCCAGGATCGCCACACACTCCTCATCCGGCCAATCGTGCAGGACCTCCATGAGGATGTAGGCGTCTGCGGCGGGTAACGGATCCTTGAAGAAGTCCCCGGCAGTCGTCTTCATTCTCGGGTGCTCGACGTCCAAGCTGTCGATCACCTCAGGCAGGTCGAACAGGATGCCCTCCGTGTCGGGCGCGGCCTCGAGAATGGCCCGTAATAGGTGGCCGCGGCCGCCACCGATGTCGGCGATGGTCCCGAATGTTCCGAAGTTGAAGGCGGCGACGACAGCCGCGCCTTCGGCTCCTGCCTTGGCCGTCATCGCCCGACCAAATATCTCGCCCTCGCTCGGGTGATCCTGCAAATGCGCCCATAGCCCCCGCGGTTCCAGGACTTCCAGCGAGGGCTGGCCGGTCCGGACCGCGTACGCCAGCTCGGTGATGCTTCCCCAGATGATCGGCGAGCCCATCATTTGCAGGAACGGTCGCATGCTCATCGGATGGTCACTGCGCAGGAGCCGTGACGACTCGGTGTGTCGGAATGCGCCGTTGCGGCTCGCGAAAATCCCCTGTGTGGCAAGGAGGTGCATGACCCGTTCGAGGGCGTCAGGATCCACGCCACATGCAGCGGCGAGCTCTTCGGCCGATACAGCTGAATCGTCGATCCAGTCGGCTACGCCGAGGTCGGCGACGACATGGGCGCACCGCGCCGCGAATCCGGCAGTGGCTAAACCCCAGAGGTGCTCGTGCGGTTGCAGCGTCATCGGGCCCCCTCGCTCGCCGTGTCGGCCGGCACCTGGCTTCGGTCCTTGGTAGCCGCGATCCACTCAGCGAAGGTCCGGAGTTGTGGATTCAGCGATCGGGTGACCGCGACGTCGTAGTGGGCGCAGTACTTGTCGTTTCCCTCGGTGATGATCTGGAACATGTTCGCGACGGCCTCAGCCCCGGGCATGGGCGCCGAGCGCACTGCCTCAAGCGGAATGCTGTTGTACCGCACCGTCTCGCCTAGCAACTCCGACAGGCCATCGGCCAATTCTTCACCGGTCAAGTGTTCTGCAGCAAGACCCACCGTCTTGCCCACGAACTCCTGACCGGCCTGCAAAACGGCATGTGCGCACTCCCCGATATCCGCCGCCCCCAAGCCGGGGAGCTTGGCCTGGCCGGCCGGGAGAGTGATCGCCAGCACGCCTTCGTGATCTCGCTCAGGGTGCTGAGGCGTTCCGGGAGTGCCGAAGTTCTCCCAGAACATCGACAAGCGCAGGAAGGTGGTCGGAACTCCGTTGTCGGTGAAGAACCGATTTGCCTGGGCCTTCGCGTCCCAATGCGGAACCCGATAACCGCCCTCCAGGACCGGCAGGCGATCATGGAGTTCCAGCCAGTCGTGACTGCCCTCAGTGGTCGACCAGATCGCATGCCTGATGCCAGCCGCCTTGGCGGCCCGGGCCAGATTCGCCGCCTGCTCTAGTTCCCGCTCGGGGGAGAAGTGCTCGAAGAAGTTGGTCATGCAGTACGCGCCGTAGGCGCCGTCGAAGGCGTGGACGAGGCTGTCCTCGTCGTCGAGGTCGGCTGCTACGACCTCAGCGCCTCGGTCGGCCAACGCGCGGGCCGCCTCGGAGGCGGGATTGCGCGTCAGCGCCCGGCAGGTGTATCTGCCGTGCGGATCGTCCAGGATCGCCCTGGCCAGACCGCCACCCTGCTGGCCGGTGGCTCCGACCACCGCGATGGTCAACTGTCCGGTCATCGCGTCTCGCCCAATTCCGTGAGACCCCGCTGCAGATCGTCGACGTTCATCACCGGGATGAACTCGACGGTTGAGTTGACCTGCTGGAACAACGGCTCGGCGATCACGGGTATCTGTGCGGTATCGCTGAGGTCGAAGAAGACGTAGCCCGTGCGCTTGCCGTTCTCCAGGCCGAAGTAGGCGGCCTCCGGCCGAGTGTGCTCGGCCAGGGTCTGGTTGATCTCAGCGATCTTTCCGGTCCGGATCGCCTCGTTCGCAGCCTCAAGACCGAACTCGTACTTCAGCAACATGCGCATGATCTCCACCTGATTCCCTTGCCGGATTGCCCCGTCGGATGACGGGCAAGGCAACGGTAGGAAGCTGGTGGAACCAAAGCGTCCGTGGAAATACTCGGTCAGGTACTCATCTCCGCGCGTAGCTCCACGTGGCGATCTGACTCCGGTTGGATAGGTCGAGTTTGGTGAGAATGTGCTGTACGTGGTTCTCAGCAGTGCGTTCGGACAGGTAGAGCCGGCCCGCAATCTCCCGGTTCGTCAGTCCTTGGGCGACCAGTTCAGCGACTTCTCGCTCCCGGGGCGTCAACGTCGCCGAAGACCGATGGTCGAGTCCTTGGATCAGCCGCTCGGCCTTGGCTGCCAGTGGCGGCATCCGGAGGGCCTCCGCCCGCCGCGCGGACTCCGCCGCCAACGAGCGTGATCGGGCGCGATCTCCCGGTCGGGACCGGCGGACCAGGACATCGGCCAGCTCGATCTGGGCCTCGAGCTCGAACCCGACGGCACCATTTGTTCCAGTTGCCTTCAGTGCTTCCTCGAGATCGACGACGGCGTCGTCGAGCTGGTCCAGGTACGCCGCAGCCACGCCAAGCCACAACTCAACCGGCCCGAAATAGGCAACCGAGCAGGTCCCGCTGACCACGTGGTGACCACGGTAGGGGTTCAGCAAATCGTGCAGCGCCGCAACATCATCGGAGGCATCCAGCGACTTCGCGACACAAATGCCGAATGCGTAAGCGAAAAGGGTCGCGTGCGGCGTAGGCCGCCATTCGGCGACCGGACCGAGTGAGCGATAGATCGCGGCGGCCTGGTCCTCTCGTCCTATCTCGGAGAGCATCCAGGCCGGTGCGAGGGCACGGATGACACCTGCGGTGGGAAACGCCGGGGGGTCACTTCCAGTGGCAAAGCCGCTCCAGGCAGCGGCCTCGGCGTCATAGCCGACGTGATGACCCATCGCCGACAACAGGCCGGTGCGGACGATGTATGCCAAGGGATTTCCGGTCGGGGCGAGAATCGAAAAGGCCTTGGCGCCGAGTCGACGAGCCTCCTCGAATCTGGCCCGAGCCTGGGCCAGCACCGCCTGGCAACGCAGCAACTGCCAGCGCGCCATCCTCGCTCGGACGCCTTCGGCACACTGCAATGCGGCGTCCAGCTCCCTGGCTGCGACACCGAGTTCACCGCGCTCCAAGGCGACGTCAATCCGCCAGAGACGCCCCCAAAGCTGGGCGCTTCGGTCTGACGTGTCCCGACCAAGAGACAACATCCGCTCGGCCAGTGCCGCTCGCCGGTCGATGTTGTCGGGTGATGCGTTCGCCAGCTGGCAGGCGTGCAGGGCAGCAACCAGCGCAGTTACCTCCCCAATCCGATCCGCCAGGGCGAGAGCCTCCTCGCTGGCCCGCCGGGCGGTCTCCACGTCGCCGAGGTTGTCGCAGATTTCTGCCAGCCTTGCGTTCACTCTGACGCGGAGGACAGTGTGCTCGTCTCCCAGTGCCCGTACCGCGGCCTCGCACAACCTCCGGATGGCGAGGTCAGCCTCCGGAAACATGGTGGGTTCGACTGCAAGCGCGGCTTCAGCTACAAGTTCGGGCAGGGCAAGGTCAGCTGCGAGCGCACTCGCCTCTCGGCAGGCTTTTAGAGCGCCAGGGATGTCAGACGCGAAGTTCAGCGCCCAGCCCAAGTCCAAGAGCAGGCGGCAGCGATCGATCTCATCCTCGGCCCCAGCCCAGACGTCGAGTGCCATTCGGAACAGCCGGGCGCCTTCTTCGTAGCCGTGATCTCGCATCGCCTCCTCGCCGGCACGCCGGATCCACCGGGCCGCGCGGGCGGAGTCGCCGAGCACCCAGGCCATCGACCAGTGCCGCGCGAGGTCGAACAGGTGCGGTTCGACCCGCCCGGCGTAGGTGGCCTCCAGGGCCTCAGCGGCGCTGTGATGGAGCCGCACCCGCTCACCTGTCGTCAGACCGGCCTCGATTGCGTCGCGAAGGATGGCGTGGGTGAAGCGGTGTCGCGAGACAGCCGAGGCAGCTTCGACCAGACCCGCCGCGACGGCTTCTTCGAGCGGGTCGAGACAGTCCAGCACAGCAACGCCGAGCATGGCCGCGACAACGGTCAGCTCGAAGTCTGGGCCGACGACAGAGGCCGCGCGCAGAAATCGAAGGCAGTCGGGTGAACGTCGCTGCAGACGAGCCTTGATCGCGTCACGTACATCGGTTGTGACCTGAACGCTTCGCGCGCCCCGCCCCCCTTCCTCCAGCATCCTGCCCATCTCGGCGACGAAGAAGGGATTTCCCCCGGTCGCGGAATGCACGTATGCGATTTCCACGTCGGGCACCTCATGCCCTAGCAATGAGGTCAGTTGTTCACCCACCGCAGTTGCGCCGAGGCCACGCAGGACGAGTTGCCGCGTGATCGGCTGCCTGAGCAACTCGACCTCGAGCACATGGTGGGCCCTCTCGGTATCGCGTTGATTCACCAGGAGCAGCATGCGTTCGTCGGTGAGTCCTTGGGTGATGTGCCGCAACAACAGCAGCGAAGCCTCGTCGGCTCCGTGCGCATCATCGATAACGATGAGTAGCGGACGCTGCAGGCTGACAAGCCGCAGCAGGTGGCGGACCGCATCAAACTGTCGAAGGCGATCCTCGACGAATGACCCGCCCTTGGCGGAGGCCGCCGCGCGAGGAAACACGTGACGGGCAAGCGGGCCGAGGTCGGTCGACAGGCTTTGCTCGTCAGTTCCCGACAGATCGGCAATTGTGGGCACGCCCCGCAGGACTTGCTGCCACGGCCAGTACGGCGGGGGGCTGTCTGGCTCCTCCGCGCGGCCCCACAAGCACGGCACTCCTTGTGTGCTGGCCCGCCTGCGCAACTCATCGGCCAGTCGGGTCTTGCCGACGCCCGGTTCGCCCCGGCACAGCACGACACGCGGGTGACCCTCCATCGCTTGTGCAAGAGAGTCAGTGAGCACGGCGAATTCCCGTTCCCGGCCGACCAATGCAGTTCGCACCAGGGCAACGCCCCCTCTGCCCGGACCCGACCCTGTTCCGCACAGAGCAGCACCGAACCTCGGATAACTCTACGGCTTCAGCGGCCACCGCCCACGTCGATGAAGCACACTATGGGCACTGACATTGCGGCATTCGTTGCCGACCTCTAGCGGGACCCGCTCGCGGCCGCCCCGACCAGGGCTTGGAACAGCCGCGGATCAGTGCCTACCTCAGGATGCCAGAGGACGCCCATGCAGAACGGTCGGCCCGGATCCTCGATGGCCTCGACCGTTCCGTCCGGCGCCCACGCGGTAGCCACGTATCCGGGATGGTTGGCCAGCCCCTGGTGGTGATAGCTGGACACCCGCGACGCCGGACCGAGGATCGTGTACAGCTGACTTCCTGGGGCGATGGTGACGTCATGCTCTCCGTAGCATCCCGGCGTCGGTGAATGGTCCTCGTGACCCAGGACATCGGGCAGGTGTTGGATCAGCTGCGCGCCGGCGGCGACGGCCATCACCTGGATCCCGCGGCAGATACCCAATACCGGACGCTTTTGCTCACGCATTACCGCGAGCAGGGCCAGTTCCGCAGCGTCGCGCTCGGGAACCGGCTGCTGTGCCAACGGGTGCGGCTGCTGGCCGTAGAGCGCCGGGTCCAGGTCCGAGCCGCCGACCAGGATCAGGCCGTCCAGCCGTTCAGCAAGCACGGCGAGCATCTCCGTCGTGGATGTGGCAGCAGGCGGGATGATCACCGGAATCCCACCGGCGGCGAGCACGTGGTCGAGATAGGGCTTGGGGACCACCGCCGCGGGCACCTCCTGCCACGTCCGCCACGAAGCCGGACCGAGGTAGCTGGTCACGCCGATCAACGGGGGAGTGCCGCGGCTGGCGGTGGAGGTCATGAGCGCCTACACCGGAGTCACGTAGGCGCCACTGATCCCGCCGTCGACCAGAAACGTGGACGCTGTCATGAAACTCGAGTCATCGCTAGCGAGAAACAGTGCGGCGGAGGCAATTTCCTCCGGCTCGGCAAAGCGGCCCATCGGGATGTGCACGAGTCGGCGCGCCGCACGGGCCGGATCAGTGGCAAAGAGTTCTTGCAGAAGCGGGGTGTTGACCGGTCCTGGACACAGCGCGTTGACCCGCACGCCGTCGCGGGCGAACTGCACCCCGAGCTCACGCGACATTGCGAGAACCCCGCCCTTACTGGCGGTGTAGGAGATCTGAGAGGTGGCCGCACCCATCACCGCGACGAACGACGCGGTGTTGATGATCGAACCCTTTCCCTGCTCGACCATGTACGGGATGGCGGCTTTGCAGCAAAGATAGACGCTGGTCAGGTTGACCTCCTGCACGCGGCGCCAGGCCGCGAGGTCGGTGGTCAGGATCGAGTCGTCCTCGGGCGGCGAGATCCCGGCGTTGTTGAAGGCGATGTCGACGCTGCCGTATTCGTTGTTGGCCACTGCGAAGAGTTCATCCACCTGCTCAGGCTCGGTGACATCGCAGGCGACGAAGTGCCCGTCCACTTCCCCGGCGACGCGCGCCCCGGACAACTTGTCCACGTCGCCGATGACCACGTGCGCGCCCTCGGCTGCGAAACGCCGCGCAGTCGCCAGGCCGATGCCGCTGCACCCTCCGGTTATGACCGCGGTACGGCCGTCCAACCGATCCTGAGCCATCTAGGCCTCCCCGGTGGCGAGATACACGTTCTTGACTTCGGTCATGTTGTCCAGGGCATCCGGACCGAGTTCGCGGCCGATTCCGGAGGCCTTGAACCCCCCGAACGGCGTGGAGTAGCGCACCGACGAGTGCGAGTTCACCGAGAGGTTGCCGGCCTCGACTCCACGGGCCACGCGCATTGCTCGCCCCACGTCCCGCGTCCAGATCGAGCCGGACAGGCCGTACGCGCTGTCATTGGCCATCTCGACCGCCTCCGCCTCGTCCTCGAAGGGCAGCACCGCGACGACGGGGCCGAACACCTCGTCGGTCCACACCCGATCACTGGTCGCCCGGGGGAGCACGACGGTCGGCGGGTAGAACCAGCCGCGCCCCTCCGGCGCCGAGCCACGAAAAGCGACCTCGACGCCATCGCCCTCTACGAAGGAGGTGACCGAGTCGCGCTGGCCGGCGCTGATCAGCGGACCCATCTCGGTGCAATCCTCGGTGGGGGAGCCGACCTGTACGCCGGCGACCGCAGGTTCGAGTAACTCCATGAACCGCTCGTACACGCTTGCCTGCACCAGAATCCGGCTGCGGGCGCAGCAGTCCTGGCCCGCGTTGTCGAACACCGCGTACGGCGCAGTCGTGGCTGCCTCCTCCAGATCGGCGTCGGCGAACACGATGTTCGCGCTCTTGCCTCCTAGCTCGAGGGTGACCCGCTTCAGGTGCCGCGCCGCCTCGGCCATGATGGCCTGACCCACCTCGGTGGACCCGGTGAAGCAGATCTTGGGGACGGCCGGATGGGTGACCAGGCGCTGACCGACGACCGAGCCTTTGCCAGGCAGGACCGTGACGACGTCCTCGGGGAGGCCGGCCTCCAGCGCTAGCTCAGCAATCCGGATTGCCGTCAATGGCGTGAGTTCGGCGGGCTTGAGCACCACGGTGTTCCCCGCGGCGAGCGCCGGTGCGAAGCCCCATCCGGCGATCGGCATCGGGAAGTTCCACGGAACGATGATTCCGACCACGCCGAGCGGCTCCTTGAAGGTGATGTCTACGCCCCCCGCCACCGGGATCTGCCGGCCGAACAACCGCTCGGGTGCTGCGGAGTAGTAGTTCAGGACATCGCGGACATTGCCCGCCTCCCAGCGCGCATTGCCGATGGTGTGCCCGGAATTGCGCACCTCGAGTTGCGCCAGCTCCTCGATCGCACCATCCACGGCATCGGCGAACCGCCGCATCAGCCGGGCCCGGTCGCCTGGTTCGACCCGGCGCCAGCTTCGGAAGGCGGTGCGCGCCCGAGCGATCGCCTCGTCGGTCTGCTCGACCGAGGCCAGATCCACGGTGCTGACGTGCTCCTCGGTGGCTGGGTCGATCACCTCGAAAGTGGTACTCACGATGTCATGGCTCGCTCCGCTCGCATCTGTTCGCTCCGCTCCTCGCTGCGATGCGCACTCACAAGCGCTCGAACCCTCGGACCCGTTCCCAGTCGGTGACCGCACTGTCGAAAGCAGCCAGTTCGACGTCGGCGTAGTTGACGTAGTGATCCACGACCTCAGGCCCGAAGCAGTCCTTCGCCACCGTCGAGGCCGCGAATGCATCCCGGCCGGCGCGCAGCGTCCGTGGGATGGTGGGCTTGTCGGAGGCGTAGGCATTTCCGACAAACTCTGGCTCGAGTTCGAGTTCATGCTCGATGCCGTACAGCCCACCCGCCAACATGGCCGCCAGGGCCAGGTGCGGGTTCACGTCGCCGCCGGGCAGTCGGTTCTCTACCCGCAGGCCGGGGCCGTGGCCCACCACGCGCAGCGCGCAAGTCCGGTTGTCCTTTCCCCACGCGATGGCCG
>JALZDV010000071.1 GCA_030862345.1 Actinomycetota bacterium
CTTCACCTGTTCGAGAATAGATCGATCAAGCCTCTCTGCTCCGCCGACGTACTGTTGGCCAGGCCTCCAGCTGCGTGTTGCGCTGGCCTACAGCGGCAACCCTTTGTGCGGAACCAAAATGCTCCTCGGCCTGCCGGCGACCGGTGGCGCCCATGCGGGGACCGAGCGCGGGTCGGCCAATAGCGCCGCGAGCGCGTCCGCGAGGCGATTCTACCCACTCGTCGGGGGTTGTTGTGAGGGAGTCGAGCCGTCGAGCCGAATCGGATAGGGGCGGTGGACTACATGCGCTGCACGGCCGGCGAAGAGCTGGCCCTCGCCGTCATCAACCCTGCCGGGACGCGTGCCGGATCTGGTCGATCACAGCGGTCACCAGCCCCGACCAGAAACCGACGCCCCAGCCAACGTGCATGGCGAGGAACGCGGGTGCTACCCGGATCCGGTCCGCAGCCGAGTCGAGGTTGCGTGCGGTCCAGACCGAGGCAACGCTCAGCGCGAGCCCGTACGGAGCGATCATCGCCAGGGACCACGCCGGCTGGCGCAGCGCGATCACTCCAGCTGCGGCGGCGTACGCCACGAACGCGGGGACCAGCACGTGTCGCGGCCGGAGCGACTCCGGGTGCAGCAGCGCCACATCGACCTTGCCGCGGCCGTACCGCCGGTACTGCCGGTACAGGTCGCGGACCGACTGACGACAGTGCCAATTGATCACGATCTGTGGGTCGAACAACAGCGCCATGCCTGCCTGGCGAAGACGGTGATCGAACTCGAAGTCTCCGTTGGCCACCAGTCGTTCGTCCCAGCCACCCAGGCGGCGGGCGAGCTCGACCGGGTAGGCACCGAACGGGATGTGATCGACCTCACGTGGCTTCGTCCCGTGGTAGGTCGAGCCCCCCACGCCGAGCGATCGCCGGGCACGATGACCATTGAGCGGTACCCGGCCCCGGCCAGCGCGCGGAACGTGGCCACCGACGAACGCCTGGTCCGCGCGATCGGTCACGAGCACCGATCGCTCCTGCTCGACGCCCTCTCTCGTGTTCACAGAAACGACACATCGTCCCGGTTCCGCACCGGAGCGGTCCGGTGAGCGCTCAGCGCTAGACCATCACCGGAAGGGCCAGCGGGTGTCCGGTCATGTAGTCGGGTTGAGGAACGCCCAACCGGTCCAAGATCGTCGGAGCGATGTCGATGAGGTCGACCGGATCGGGCTTGATCCCGTGTTCGCCGGTACGGCACCAGAGCACTCCCTCAGGGCTGTGGCGGCCACTACGCACGCCGTTCACTTGATGGAAGAGGTCCTTCAGGGCACGCTCGCTCCCGTCCTGGCCGCCGCCGATCGGCCATTCCAGGGCTCCGGTTTCGTTGACCGCGCAGCCACCGACGAGCGCGTTGCCCTCGCGCTTGAACTCCATGAGCGGCCGGCCGTCGACGCTGAGGCGGCCGAACCTCTGCATCCCCTGCCACACCGCCTCCTCATTGGCAAACCGGATGATGAATTCTTCAGCCATGATTGGCTGAACCTCCACCGTGTGCGGCGAGATCCCGGTGAAGCGCAGTAGCTCCGCGAAGTCGCGGGGGCGGTATGTGATCTTCGTGGAATCGGCCCACGCCTCCTGACTCAATGCCGTGCACAGCACGAGCAGGTAATGTGGGAAATCCACCATGAAGCGTCCTAGCAACCTATCCATCGACTGGTATCCGTACTGGATCGCGCCACCGAGTGACCGGTGATCGCTCTCGTCGGGTGGTGAGTGGAAGGAACCTGGCTGCATGTTCCGCCAGTAATAGTGCTGATAATGCGCGGTACTGTTCGCGAAGAAACTGCCGAAGTCTATGTTGAATTTCTTGGCGAGGTGGCGGAACACGTCGTACTGCAGCCAGTCGAGCATGCTGGCCCGTCTCCATTTCAGGCCGTTGTCCCACCTTTCGTTTAGTAGTTGTCGGGCAATGCACAGCGCCGTCGCGGGTGTGAGGCCGTTGCGGAGCATGAATGAGCCGAAAGCAGTGAGATTCGCGTCGTGAGTTGAATCCTCGTGACGAGAGTTGTTCTGAACCATGACTGCGACGGTGTGTCGGAAAGGTTCCAGCGCGGGCGGTGAGAC
>JALZDV010000089.1 GCA_030862345.1 Actinomycetota bacterium
GCCGAGGGCGAGAACGCCGATGGGCTGAACGCGGACGGGCTGAACGCCGATGGCGAGAACGCCGATGGGCTGAACGCGGACGGGCTGAACGCCGATGGCGAGAACGCCGATGGGCTGAACGCGGAAGGGCTGAACGCCGATGGCGAGAATGCCGACGGGCTGAACGCGTCGGCTGCGAACTCTGCGCTGAGCTGGGTGAGCTCTGCGGTTGACGTCAGAGAGTTGAACGACTGGCCGATGTCCTTGAACAAGGTCAGGTCGTAATTGGCCGGTAGATCGGTGAGGTCAACCTGCACCCGACTGCCGGGTTGCACCGGGAAGCGATACCACCGGTCTTGGCCGGATGCCGTGATCGCACCCGACGTGCTGCTGTTTCCGCTGACCACCAGGGCCGTCGGCCAGGTGACGTTGATGTCCTCGGGGGCGGTGCTCGGGAAGCCGAGAACTCGGCAGGTCAACCCGATCGAATCGAGGTCCTGGCCGTACTTTCCGACTATTCCGGTGGCCACCGCATTGGCTGCGCAGCGGATCGGTCCCGAATCCGCCCCGCCCGAACCTCCTACATAGGGCCCAACGACTTCCGCACCGAGGGTTCCGTCGGCCAGCAGCGGCCGGCACAGGACCGCCAGACCGTCGACGAGGAACCCCGCGCGGCCCTGGATCCCGGTCACCATGGCGCCCGCCGGGCAGTCACTGGCTTGCGGAGCGACGAGCTGCGCCGGATCCCGGGTGCCCGAGATGGATCCGGCCGATTGGGCGGAGCCGAGCCCGACCCCGGCCGAATCAATGACGATGTCGGCGCAGGACGCTTGGGCCGCGGTCAACCAGCCGAGAACGTTAGGCGTCACGGTAATGCCGGCCAGCAGTTCAGATTCGCCAGCTGGACTCGGGCAATCGGCCGACGCCGGCGTGCCGGACGCGGCCCCGATCTGGGCGGTCTGAACTGGCGGGCCGAACACGGGGGGGCCGAGCGCGTCGGCTGCCGCGGTACCTGGCGCGACGACCGCCAGGGACAGGGCCGACATCACCAGCAGGGTCGCGAGGGCAGCGATCCGCCGCGGCCATGCACTGAACACAGTGATCATGTGCGTTCCGCCCTGTCGAGATCTGCCGCACGACCAGGTTGTCCACGCCGAGGAAACCTGCCCCACAGGTCCGGGGGCGGCGACTAATTCAAGGCGCAACTTACCCCGTATCCAGTCACCTGGATAGCACACGCAGAGTCTCGCCCAGCGGTTGGTTTCACCGATCGCGGGCAGATCGCGTCTAGGCATCCGGTGACGCCGCCAGGGTGGACACCCGCGGGTGTGTTCGGGCGAGTCGGACGTTAGCCATGGCCAGCAGGCTGTTCGATGCTCGACCGCCCTGCACCGCCTCGAGGAAGGGCTCGGAAGCGACGCGGTAGAGGTCACATGGCGCGGCGGTCCGTACCGTCGCGGTCCGTGCCACCCCGCGCAGCAGCCCGATCTCGCCGAAGTAACTGACTGGTTCCAGGGAGGGGAGCTCCTGGGCGAGCTCGAAGTCTCCTCGGGACGTCACGTCGACCCGGCCCCGCACAAGGATCCACAGGGCGTCGGCGGTATCGCCCTCGCGGAGAAGTACCTCACCGGACTCGGCGGCGACCTCCTCCAGAGACCGGGCCAGTTCCTCGAGGGCGGTACGCGGCAGAGCAGCGAAGAGGTCGAGTTCCTGCAGCAGGGCGATCCGAGGCTGCAGGGCGGCCACCGCGGCCGCCGAGCGGTTATCCGCCAGCACAAGTGGGCGGATGCCGGCGATGCTGACCACCGCATAGCCGATTCCGAGGATCAACAGAGTCGTTCGCAGATCAGTCGCCTGAAGCAGGGCTGCCGCAGCAAAGCTGCCCGCGATCGAGGCCGCGTACGCGCCGGTATCGAGCAGGGCAAAGACCCGGCTCATCACTCCCCGCGGCATCTGTCGCTGCAGCGCGGTGATGGCCAGCACGTCGACGACAACCATTCCTGCACCGGCGACGATCTGCAGGACGGTGCCGGTGATGGGCTCGCCGACCCAGATCGCGGCGACGTAGGGAAGTGAGAGCAGCAGCATCCCGCCGAGCACCGCGGGTGCCAGACGACCGCTGGCCAGGCGGTTGGTGGCCGATGCAGACAGCACGCCGCCGAGGGCGAAGCCGACGAGTAGATATGAATAGCCCTCGGTGCCGGTCCCGAACTGCTCGCTGAGGGCAACGAAGAGCACCGCGGTGGTGCCGGCCACCGAGGTGCACAGCAGGCAGTAGAGCACCAGCACGGCGGCCACCGGCTCCTCGCGCAGCGCCCGCAAACCGGCGGTGAGCTGCCGAAACTGCGATTCGCCGGACTCCTGTAGCGCGTCGCCCTGGCTGCGGGTCCGGATCCGAATGACGAGCAGCGCGGTGACCAGAAAGGAGAATGCGTTGAGCGCCATTGCGGTGACCGGTGCACCGGTCAGCAGCAGCAGGCCGCCGATCGCGGGGCCGATCACGATGACCAGGCTTTCCAAGGTGAGGAACAGGCCGTTTGCCGCGGGCAAATCCTTCTCGCCCACCGCATCGACGAGCAGTGCTTGAGCAGCCGGGTTGTACGGCGTCACGGACACAGCCAGTCCGATCGCCAGGATGAGGATCAGGATCAGTGGGGCGTCGAGAAAGACCAAGACTGTGATCGCGCTCATGACCGCTAAGGCCGCCAAGGCCGAAGCGAGCATGATCCGCGTGCGCTCGTGCCGGTCGGCGAGCAGTCCGGCGTACGGCGCGAGCAGCATCTTCGGCACCCATGATGCGGCCAGGAACACCGAGATCCAGGCGGGGGAGCCGGTGCGGTCGAAGACGTACACGACCAGGACCACGTTGTACGCCCAACCGCCGACACTGTCGATCAAGAAGGCGGTGATCAGCAGCCGGTAGTCGCGTTGCCGCAGCGCGTCGCGGTACCTCGCCCGTGCCTGCGCCATGCCTCTCCTAGCGGTCGATGGATCGCATCACGAGCCGGCGAAACGTGCTAGTGCGGCCCGGTCGCACAGTGCAACGGTGGAACCGTCCACCCGGATCCAGCCGCGTCGGGTGAAGCCGGACAACACCCGGTTCAACGATTGCCTGGTCACCCCGAGCCGCGCGGCAACCTCGGACTGAGACATCCCGAGATGCACTTCACTGTCCCCGCCAGCAATGAGTAGCTTCGCCAGCCGCCGGGGTAGATCGAGAAACACCAAGTCGGCTGCTGAGCCGGTGAGCCGGCGGACCGTGAGCGCCAGATCCTGAGCCCAAGCAAGCGCCAAGCTGCCCGAAGCCGCGAGCACGGAGCGGACGGTCTCGGCAGGGATGGCGATCAACTCGACGTCGTCCAGTGCTTCGGCAGTGGCCGATCGCGGCTGGCCGTCCAGCATCCCCAGCTCTCCGACCGATTCGCCGACACTCAGCACTGCCAGGAGAAGTTCGTCCCCGTGCTGTGAAGCGACCACGATCTTCAGCCGTCCGCTGGCCAGCACGTACAGGTGATCGCTGCGCTCGCCCTCGACGAACAGGATCTGACCCTTGGCCAACCGCCGCGGAAACGCGGCGGCCGCCAACATGTCCAGCTGCTCCGCACCGGCCGAGACGAACAGCGGGGCGGCGGCAAGCACCACCCGGACGTCCACGGTTGGCACCCTACGGTGCAACGGCCGGACGGCAGGGTACTTCCGTCAGGCAACGAAAGCACCCTGCCGACCCCCGTTGACCTCGCCCGGTTACAGGCGCGAGGCGTGACCTTCGACGTCGTCGTCGTCGGTGGCCTGGGGTCGGGCCAGGTGGCCTTCGACGTCGTCGTCGCCGGCCACGTTGACCTTGTGGCCTTCCACGTCGTCCTCGGAGTTGCTGACGAGGCTGACCCTGTGGCCCTCCACGTCGTCCTCGCCGTCCCCAGCCAGGTTGAACTTGTGACCTTCGACGTCCTCGTCAGTGGCGCTGACCAGACCTGGCTGACCCTCGGTGCTGTTGTCGGTGCTCATGGGATCTCCTTGGTTTGCTTTCGGTCGGCTGGTCCGTCCGGTGAGGGAACTATGCACCGCTCGGCGGTTTGGCGGCAGTCACTTGGAGCGCTGAAATCCTGTCACCTCTGTGACAGCCTGGATGCCGCATCAAAGAGCATGCTGAGCTCTCCCGAGGAGAGGACGAGAACATGACCCAGCCCGATGCACGTGATGAGGACCCCACCCCTCCCGATACCGCGGACGAGGTGTCCGGCCAGCCGGACCGCGCTGCCGAACACGATGACCCCGACGATGATGTACAGGGTCACGCCTTCACCGGCGCGCTGAAGGACAAGGACCGGCTGGCCTAGTCGGCCCGGACGGCGTTGCGGGACACCGCCCGCAGCACCGTCTTCACCTCCGAGGGGGACAGGTCGGGGTGCTTGGACAGCAGCCGGGCCACGAGTCCGGTGACGTGTGGCGCGGCGAAGGAATTGCCGGTCGCCACGATCGTGGCGCCGCCGAGCCAGGCAATCTCCAAATCGATTCCGGGTGCCCCGAACTCCGCCGGTGGCCTGGGATTGCAGTCCAGGTCGAACGGGTCGGTGGCGTCGTTGGCCGCTACGGACACCACGGACGCGTATTGGGACGGGTACGACGGCGCCGGCACGTTGTTGACCGCACAGACGAGGGTGACGCCGGCGAAGTAGGCCGCATCGGCTACCTCGTGGAAAAGACCGAAATAGTCCTGCTTGCCGGTTGACAGAGAGAGGTTCACCACCTTGGCGCCGGACCGGACGGCCCAGCGGAGCCCTTCGGCAAAGACCTGCCCCTTGCCGCTGAGCCGCTCACCCAGCACCCGGACGCTGAGCAGTCGGCAGTCCGGCGCCGCTCGTCGGATTATCTCCGCACAAGCCGTACCGTGCCCGAACAGGTCCTCGTGCGGGCCTTCGGTCATGATGACCCGCTCGTCCTCCCGGTCCCAGGCCATGGCCACGCCGCCCGACACCGCACCCACGGCCGGGTGGGTGGCGTCGATCCCACTGTCGACCACAACCACGTCTACCCCAGCGCCACTGGCCCCGTCGAAGGCCCACTCGATGGTGATCCCGTTGCGGGAGACCGGCACCGGCAGGAGCACCTCGGGCCGGAAGGCCTCCGACCACGCCGGCCTTAGTCCCATGGTCGACTCAGCTGCATTCTCGCCTCAGCCGCCTGGTCGTCGCGACCGTCGCGCGGTGTAGGCCAGGACCTCTCGGATGAGTCGTACGGCCAGGCGGCGCTCCGGCTCGCCCAGTCGACCGAGCTCGGCGAACAGCGCGGCCAACTCCCCGAGCGGACGGTCGTCGGGATCCAGCGTGACTGTTGCCTGGACCGACGCCGAAGCAAGGTCGGTGCCTTCCCCGGCCGCGCGCGCGACTGCGGCCAGCAAAAGCCGGCCGACGTCGCCAAAGGCCCGGGAAGCCTCCAGTGCAAGGGCCGCCTGGTCGGCGAAGACGGACAGCAGCACCATGTCCTGATCGGCGCCGGGGCGGGCAGCGTCCCGGTCGAGAAGCGTCATGACTCCGAGCAGTCGCACCGGGGAGACCACCGGCACCGCGAGCAGAGCCTGCGGGACATAGCCGGTGTCCTCGGCCACGTCCTGGGCGAATCGCGGGTCGCTGCGCAAGTCGTCGATGGCCACCGGCTGACCGGACATGACCACCCAGCCGGCGATTCCTCTGCCCGACGGCATCCGCATGCCGGTGATGTCGTCGGCGCCGGCCCCCGCCGCAGTCGTGTAGATCAGCTCGGACTCGTCATCGGAGAGCAGCGCCAACGAACACGCCTGAGCGCCAAAGAGCTGGCGCGCTGTATCGGTCAGTGCTCGCAGCAGACCGTCCGATCCGGGCGGGGCGACAGCCGGGCCCAGGTCGTTGGCCACCCGGCCGAGTTCGGCGAGCAACTCCTCAGCGGTCAACGCCGCTCAATCTCGATGTTCGGCATCCCGCAGCAGCGAGCACAGCAGCGGCAAGAGGTCCTGGGCTATTTCTGGCTCACTCGCGAGCATCGGTTGAAACACCCAGGGCGCGATGAACAGGGTGTGCATCGGAGTCACCGCACGAACGGCGGCCGACCGCGGCAATCCGTCGATCAACGAGATGAGGCCGAAGGAATCCCCTGGACCCAGGCGGCGCCGCTCAGTTCCGGCCACCTCCACGACGGCCTCGCCTTCGGTGATGAGGTGGAAACCCAATGGAGTCCCGCCCTGTTCGACGATCTGGTGACCCGCCTCGTGGTCGACACCCTTGGCTGCGGCAGCTAGGGACCGCAACGCCCGCTTCCCGACCCGGGAGAATGGGTCGGCCGCGCCGAGTTGGTCTTGCACCGTGTGATCTGTCTTCGCCATACCGCAACCCTTCGCGACGCGCCGTGAGGCTCATACCCCGAGGTCACCCTAGAGCCTTCGTTGGGGCTCGGCGGATTGAAAAGATGGGCACGGGGCCGAAGCCAGCACTCGGGCAACACCGCTCTACGGCAAGTAGCGTGCTGTCAGGCCCGTTCGTCTGGCCGGGAGGAGGAGTCCTATGCCGCCCAGCGAGCCCGTGGTGCGTCAACTGGTCGCGGCCGGCCCCGCCAAGCAGCTTGCAGACGACCCGGAGGCATACATCCCGGGTGATCGTCGCCGTGCCCTCGCGGCGGGGGAGCCGATGCCCGACCGGGTTGCCGGCGCCGCGCTGTTCGCCGACATCGCGGGATTCACCCCGCTGACCGAGGCCTTGGCCGGTGAGCTGGGCGCCCAGCGTGGAGCCGAGGAGCTGACCGCCGTACTCGAGCGGGTTTTCACGGAGGTGCTCGGCGAGCTTCATCGTTTTGGCGGCAGCGTCATCTATTTCAGCGGTGATGCCATCACGTGCTGGCTCAACGGCGATGACGGACTGCTCGCCACGCGTTGCGCTCTCGACATGCAGGAAGCCATGGCACGCGTCGGAACCGTGGTGACTCCGGGCGGCCGTCCGGTTCAGCTGGCCATGAAGGTGGCCGTTGCCGTGGGTTCTGCGCGGCGCTTCGTCGTGGGAGACCCGTCGATCCAGCTCATCGACGTCCTGGCCGGCGCGCTGATGGATCAGCTCGCCGCAGCAGAACACGCCGCCGATAAGGGCGAGGTGGTCGTCGACGAATCCGTGATCCGATCCCTTGGTGCCCGGCTGGAGCTGAGGGCCCAAGATGGGCTCGACCCGCACCGCAAGGATTCCGGAGGCCGCCCCGTTGGCGTCGTCTGCGGGCTGACGGTCGAGGTTGCGCCAGTCGCACCGCCTCGGCCTTTCGCGAAGCTGCCCGTCGATGTCGTGCGGCAGTGGCTCCTCCCGCCGGTGTATGAGCGGATGCAGTCCGGGCGAGGCGAATTCCTTGCTGAGCTCCGACCGGCGATTCCACTGTTCTTGAGCTTCGGCGGGATCGATTTCGACGCCGACGACGAGGCGATCGAGCAGTTGCAGGACTTCATAGTGCGGGTGCAGCGCATCATCGATGA
Source organism: Actinomycetota bacterium (assembly GCA_030862345.1). GTDB lineage: Bacteria > Actinomycetota > Actinomycetes > Mycobacteriales > Geodermatophilaceae > JACCQS01. The sequence continues at coordinate 7,460 of JALZDV010000089.1, forward strand.
GTACGGCGGAAGCACCCTGCAGCTGACCGTGGGCGACAAGGGCGCATATCTGTACGGCGTGTTCGGGTCACCGCTCGCGCATGATGATGACGCAGCTCGGGTCTGCGCTGCCGCGCTTGACCTACTTGCGCTCGAGTCCGTCACGGCGGTGACGGACCTCAAGTTGGGGATCAGCCTGGGGCGGGTACGCAGCGGCACGTACGGTCACCAGCAGCGGCGTACGTTTTGCTGTCTCGGTGACCCAGTGAATCTCGCCGCACGGCTCATGTCCGCGGCGCCGGCGGGCGCGATATACGTGTCCCAACGGGTGCAGGAGGCTGCGGGACCGGCTTTCGTGTTCGACCGACTGCCCGATCTAGCGGTCAAGGGAAAAGCCAAGGCGGTGGCTGCCTTTGCCTTGACCGGCCGCACCCCACCGGCGAACCAGATCCGCACCGGCGAAAGACAGCGGTTGGTGGGCCGGGATGCCGAACTAGCTCAGCTGCACGGACTGGTCGAGCAGGCACTCTCCGGACAGGGCCAGGTGCTCGCCCTATCTGCGGCGGCCGGTATGGGCAAATCCCGTCTTCTCGACGAGCTCGCCGCCGGAATTGCCACTGGAGGGGTCCGGATCGCCGAGGGGGCGGCGCAGCCGTACGGCGTGAGCGCGAGCTACTCCGCCTGGCGAGAGCTCTGGCGCACCTTGCTCGGCGTCAGCGGCGAGCCGTCGCCCGACATGCTGGTCGAGCAGCTCACCGAGGTGGTGCCGGAGGCACTGATTCCCCGGCTACCGCTCTTCGGGACGCTGCTGGGCATCCCGCTACCCGACAACGAGCTAACTGCGTCCTTCGACGCCAAGTTGCGCAAGACCTCACTCGAGTCATTGGCCGTACAACAGCTGACCCATCTGACCGGACAGGGCCCGGTGATGCTGGTCATCGAGGACAGCCATCGACTGGACCCACTGTCCAGAGATCTGGTGCTCGTCGTCGCGCGAGCTTGCGCCACACTGCCGGTCCTGATCGCCTTGGCCTACCGCACGACCGACCAACCCTTTGCCGGGCTGGGTCTCGAGCGACTGGAACATGCGACGGAACTGGTCCTTCACCCGTTGACCCCCGAGGCGACCGGCCAGGTCGTCATGGATCGTCTGGTGTTGCTGTTCGGAAGTTCCGCCCCCCCGTCCCCAGCGGTCATCGACCTGCTGGCCACCCGGTCGGAGGGCAATCCGCTCTACGTCCGCGAACTTTGCAGCTATCTGCACTCGCAGGGTCTTGATCCGACGGACTCCGCGGCAATGGCCGGTCTGGACCTGCCGGAAAGCCTGCACAGCCTCGTACTGAGCCGGATCGACACACTGGCCGAGTCGCCGCGACGTACGGCGAAGGTGGCAAGCGTGGTTGGCCGCGCCTTCCGCGGCCCCTTGCTGCCCAGCGCCTATCCAGACCTCGGAGACGAAGACGACGTAGCCGGACACCTGCAGACCTTGGCCGAGCAGGACGTCGTGGTGCTGGATGAGTTGGAGTCGCAGAGTTACCTGTTCACCCACGCCATCACCTGCGACGTCGCCTACGAGAGCCTGCCGTTCGCGTTGCGGGCGCTCATCCATGAAGGTGTGGCGGGATGTCTGGAGCGGGGCCAGGACGGTGACCCCGACCGCCAACTCGACCGGTTGGCGC
>JALZDV010000100.1 GCA_030862345.1 Actinomycetota bacterium
CCGGTGGCCCGGCCTTGGTGGCGGGGCTGTCCTACGCAGCCGTGCTGGCTGCCGGCGCTGGGCAGCGTCTTGCGGGTTGGGACGCAGATCCGGCGATGCTGTACGTGTATGACGCGGTGGTAGCGGGCGTCGTGCTGCTGGTCCTCAATCTGATGTTCGGCAGGTGGACCGATGCCACGGTGGCCGACCTGGTCGTCGGTCTGGGTGAGCGGGAAGGGACGAGCCTGCGAGCTCAGGTGAGTCGTGCTCTCGGCGATCCGTCGCTGGTCGTCGGCTACTGGATCCCCGAGCAGGACAGGTACGTCGACGACGCTGGCCGGCCCATCGAGCTGCCGACGGGCGGGCAGCGAGTCGTCACCGAGATCGATGACCGGGGCGAAAAAGCAGGGGTGCTGATCCACGACCCGCTCGCGATAGACGATCCACGGTTGGTGGGCGGTGTCGCCTCCGCAGCTCGGCTGGCAGTGGCCAACGCACGCCTACAGGCGGAGGTACGTGCCCGAGTGGCCGAGCTGACCGCATCCCGCCGGCGCATCGTCGAGGCGGGCGACGCGCAAGGTCGTGAACTGGCGCGTGAGGTGTCCCAAGGCCCCCAGCGACGGCTGGACGCCGTCGCACGTCTGCTAGACGACGCCGCGAGTCAGGTGACCGGACCCGGCGGCGACGGTCTGACGGAGGTCGTGGACGAGCTGCGGAATGCACGCGCCGAGCTGCGGAACTTCGCGCAGGGGATACGCCCGTTGGCCCTCAGCGCGGGCGGTCTTGCCGCGGCCGTTCCGCTGTTGGCCCAGCGCCTGTCCATGCCCGTCACGGTCAGCGTGGACGTCGACCGGCTGCCACCGGCCGTCGAGGCGGCTGCTTACTTCGTCTGCTCCGAGGCGCTCACGAATGTGACCAAGCACGCGTCGGCCGCTTCGGCGTCGATCGTGATCGGTCGCACTGATCGGCAGGTTGTGGTCGAGATCAGTGACGATGGCATCGGCGGCGCCGATCCAAGCCGTGGATCCGGACTGCGTGGTCTCGCAGACCGGGTTGAAGCGCTGGCTGGCGCTGTGACGGTGGAGCGTCCCGAGAGCGGTGGCACCAGAGTGCGTGCCGTCATCCCGACGCAACCGGGCCGGCCCGAGTAACTCGGACCGGCTCGGTTGCGCGCCGTGCGAACTGCGTACCTTCTTGGCTACCCAATCCGCTGCCATGGCTTGAGCAGGAAGGGCGTCGGAGCGATGCCAAGAGCTTCGTCCCGCTGCAAGGTGAGCGTGTCCTGGTACAGGCTCCAGCGCATCGTGAAGCGCTCGCCATTGGACATGTCCATTTCGACGACGTCGCCGACGACTGTGAACGTCCCGTTGTAGGTGTAGGAGTCCACCTGGTTCTCTTGGGTCCAGGTGACTCGCCCCGCCGCCAAGGTCAACGTGAAGTCTCCCCAGTTCTGGTCGTTCACCTCACCCGGCTCATACAGCAAGGGGGAGGACGCTAGTTCCTCCTTGCTGAAACTCGTCTCGTACGAGCCGTCGATCGGGGAAATGGCGGAAGTCTCGGACTCGCCCTCGGTGCATTCGATCGACTCCGGCGCGGCGGCGGTTTCGTCCTTGAGCGCTCGGATCTCGTCGAGGAATGCCTTTGTCTCCGCGTCAGTTTCGAGTTCGGCGTAGAGCGGCTCCATCGCTGCGGCGAGCTCGGCCAGCTGCCCCGGAGTTGCTTCGACGACCTCCATCGTGGAGCGGCACAGGTTCGGCCCGGCCTCGGTGTCTTCACCCCGGGACTCCTCCATGGCCGGTTCGATGGTGGCAGCGGCGGCGTCACGGAGAATGCCTTGCTGCTCGGATGTGAGTCCGTCGAACCGGTCTGCATTCATGAACAGGACCAGCGGTCGCGGCCACAGATTGAGATTGGCTGTGACGTGGCTTGCCTCGGCCTGGTACTCATTTCCGAAGATCGCCGACAGTTGGTAGTCCAAAGCGTCGAGTCCGTCCAACGAGGTCTGCGCCGGCACCCGCATCGGCGTTGCACCGAGAGCCTCGATGGCCTGCTCGGCCAGCTCTCCTCCCGACGTGCCGACGACCTGGCCGGCGAAATCGGCAGGTGTCAGGAACGGCTGGGATACACCCATCATCTTGCGCAGTGGGCCGGGCAGCACTCCGATGCCGGCCAGTCCGATGTCGTCGACCGATTCCAGCATCCGAGCGGGGATTCCGGCATCGAACACCGCGGCCTGCAGGTCGTAGCTGTCGACCAACAGTGGTGCGAGCAGGGCTTGAAAGCTCGTCACACCGACCGAGTCGAAGGCTCTGGCCCCCACCCAGGCCATGTCCACGGTTGCCTCTTGTACGTCCTCGATCGTGCCGGTCTCCTGCTCTGGCTCGTCGAGTCGCCAGTCGTTCTTGAACTCGATGCGCAGCGCGCCGTCGGAGAGCCGTTCGACTTCCTCTGCCCACGCCGACAGCTGCGGCGGCGGCCCGTCGTTGTTGTTGGCCAGAGTCAGCACGACGGTGTCGGCCGGTTCGTCGCCACCTGCCTTGTCCGTCGCTTCGCCGCATCCGGCCACGGCGACGGTGAGCGATACAGCGAGCCCTGTTGCAAACGCATGAGCGATTCGTTTTGCGCGCACGGTGCGCCTCCCTAATTCGATGTCTCCGACGCTAGGAAGGGAGAAGCGTTGGCACATCCGAGCAGTCCCTGGAATCGGCCCGGACCCGACTAGGGACAGCCCTGACCGGTCCGGCACCTGCACGGTGCTGTCCCTGGTGACATGCATGTACGACACGGCGATCATTGGATGATGGCAGCCCTCGCAGTCCTGGTGGGCGGGCTTGCCATCGGGATAGGCACGCTGGTCCTGGTCCGCAGCAACCCCGGGAACTGGGTGGCCGGTGAGTCTGTGGGCGCGGCCCTGGTGTTTCTGTTGGCAGGCTGGCTGGCGATCGCGGTCGGAGTGGTCATGAGGAGACGCCGTCCGGACAGCCTCTTCGGTCCGCTGCTCGTCGCAGCGGGGTTCGCCTGGTTCCTCGCCGCGTGGAACAACCCCGGCGCCGGATTCTCCTTGGTTTTCACCGTCGGCCTGGTGCTGTCGGCGGTCGGTCTGCCCTTGGTTGCGCATGCCGCGCTCGCCTACCCAGGTGGACGGTTGGCGAGTCGGTTGGAGCTAGGGGCGCTGGCCGTGACGTACGGCGGAGCGCTGGTACTGCTTGGGCTTGGGCCGGCGCTGGTCTTCGATCCGGCCCAGCAGGGCTGCAGCATCTGCCCCGACAACCTGCTGTCTGTGGTCAGTGCACCCGAGGTCGTGGAGGCGTTGAACCGTGCCGGAAGGTGGGTGGTGCTGTACGGCGCGGCCGTACTCGCCATCCTGGCCG